>JAPDPQ010000019.1 GCA_034506395.1 candidate division KSB1 bacterium
TGACCATGGCGCAATTTTTTGAAATCCGTTACAGCCGCAATTTCAGAATCTTTGCGGGAATGCTCGCCTTCCTGTCGGGCATCATCAATTTTGGCATCTTCCCAGCCGTGGGTGCTCGATTTTTCATCTACTTCTGCGGCTTGCCCCAGACCATTCCCATTTTTGGCATCGACATCTCGACCTTTGCCCTGATTATGATCATCATCCTGGGGCTGGCGCTGTTCTTCGTGTTCTCTGGCGGCCAAATTGCGGTGATGATCACTGACTTTTTGCAGGGGACGTTTGTCAACATCGTCTTCATCACTATCCTCATTTATTTGATGCTGACGATCGATTTCTCAAAAATTTTCGAAGCGCTGCAAAGCGCCCCAGTGGATAAGTCCCTCATCAATCCGTTCAAAACCAGCAAGGTCGAGGGGTTCAATATCTGGTATTTTCTGATCGGCGTGTTTGGGGCGATTTACAGCACCCTGTCCTGGCAAGGAACGATGGCCTACAATGCTTCGGCCAAAAGCGCCCATGAAGCCAAAATGGGCAGCGTGCTGTCCAACTGGCGGGGCATTCCCATGGCGCTGCTGTTCCTGTTTGTTCCCGTCTGCGCCTACACCATTATGCATCATCCCGACTTTTTGAATCATGCCACGGCGGTCAATTCAGTGTTGAGCACGGTCGATTCCAAAGCCATCCAGAGCCAGTTGACTGTGCCATTGGTACTAACCAGGATTTTCCCCATCGGGCTGATGGGTGCATTTACCGCCGTCATGCTGGCGGCCTCTATCGGCTGCATCGATACTTATCTGCATTCGTGGGGCAGTATTTTTATCCAGGATGTGATTTTGCCGTTGCGGAACAAGCCGCTGCCCAAAGAGCAGCACATCCGTGCCCTGCGGCTGTCGATCTTTGGCGTGGCGGTGTTCATCTTTTTGTTCAGTTTGCTATTTCAGCAGAGCGAATACATCCTCATGTTTTTCGCCATCACGGGCGCTATTTATGCGGGAGGCTCGGGTTCGGTGATCATTGGGGGACTCTATTGGAAACGAGGCACGACCGCTGCCGCCTGGGCGGCCATGATCACGGGTTCCTCCATCGCCGTCGGTGGGATTATTTTGCAGCAACTGATCGAAAATTTCCCCATCAACGGCCAATGGTTTTGGTTCATCGCCATGGTCAGCGCTGTGGTGGTTTACATTGCGGTATCGTTGCTGGGCGGGAAAAAAGAGTTCGATATGGATAAGCTGCTGCATCGGGGCAAATATTTGATCAAAGAAGAGTACCAGGTGTTGAACGCCCAGCCGCTGCGGGGCTGGAGAATGCTGGGCATGGGCAAAGAGTTCAGCCGCACCGATAAAATTATCTACATTGCCACCTACTGCTGGATTTTCCTCTGGGCCAGTATTTTCATCATCGGCACGATCTACAATTTGACCCATGATGTGGCCGATCTGATCTGGATGAAGTTCTGGTACTGGTATTTGGGCATCAATATCGCCATGGCCATCGTGGTCGTTTTCTGGTTTACTATCGGGGGCGTGCGGGATGTGCGAGCGCTGTTCAGCCGCCTGGGAACGATGCAGCGGGATGATAAAGATGATGGTTTTGTGACGAAATTGTAGGACAGGTTGGCAACCTGTCCTACACAAAGACAGGTTATCAACCTGTCCTACAGAAACAATGGACAGGATGCCATCTTGTCCTACAATCAATGAGGTAAACAATGAATACGCTACAATACAAAGCCCAATATCGGCGCAAGCTGCCTCACTATCAACCCATTCAAGCAAAGCTTTTTATCACTTATCGGCTGGCGGGATCGTTGCCTGAACATGTAATCGAAAAATTGCGTCAGGAGCGAGAGCAAAAAGAACGAGAACTGGCAATGATCAAAGATCTCGAAGAACGCAAACAACTCCACTATGAATTTCAACGGCGCTGGTTTGCCAAATATGATGCCTATTTAGATAGAGCAGAAACTGGTCCGAAATGGCTGAGCGATCCTCGGATTGCCAGATTGGTCTATGAAAGCATCCGTTATCGGGATGGCAAAGTTTATGACCTGGATTGTCTGACTATCATGGCAAACCATGTGCACCAGATGATTGAGCCGTTGGCTGAACCTGTAGGGCAGGTTGCCAACCTGCCCCACAATAGGCAGGATGTCATTCTGCCCTACAGTGTCAGCAAAATCATGCATTCATTGAAGCGATACACTGGACGACAGGCAAATTTAATTCTAGGCCGAGAAGGACCATTCTGGCAGGACGAAAGCTATGATCATGCCGTGCGGAGTGAAAAAGAATACGAGCGAATTATCTGGTATATTTTAAACAACCCCGTAAAAGCAGGTCTGGTGGATTCATGGGAAAAATGGGAGTGGAGTTATTGTAAATGGCTGTAGGACAGGTTGGTAAATTATCACTGATTTGTGGGACAGGTTTATAGCCTGTCCTTGGCTCGTAGGACAGGTTGCCAACCTGTCCTACAGAAACAATGGACAGGATGCCATCCTGTCCTACAGGGAGGAATTATGGAACGATACCAACACAATCCAATTCTTACTCGAACCGACATTCCCGAAATTCCACCCCACCTGGTGGATGTCTCTTCGGTGTTCAATCCTGGGGCGGTTCGATTCGGCGATCAATTTTTGCTGATGCTGCGGGTTCAGAATCGGGGGCGGGAGACGTTTCTGCTTACGGCCACCAGCAATGATGGAGTACATTTTTCAATTTCGGATCAGATCGTCCATTTCAGGGGCATCGAACAGATTCAGGAGAAAATTTATCACTGCTACGATCCCCGAATCACCCGCATCGATGATGTTTATTACATCATGTTCGCCATGGACATGGATGATGGCTGCCGCCTGGGATTGGCGCAGACAATGGATTTTGAACAATACGACTTTCTGGGCATTGTCTCCGACGACGATAATCGCAATGGCGTCCTGTTTCCTGAAAAGATCAATGGCAAATACCTCCGCCTCGATCGGCCCAACAAAGTCCAATTGGCAGGTGGACCGACGTCGGGCAGCGCCATTTGTCTATCGGAATCGAATGATCTGTTGCACTGGCGCACAGTGGGTATTGTCGCCACAGGCCGCTTCCATTATTGGGACGAACTGATCGGTGCTGGTCCGCCGCCCATTAAAACCGAACAGGGTTGGCTGCAGATCTATCATGGTGTGGCCACCCATTTCGGCAGCGCCAATATCTATCAGGCGGGCGTGATGTTGCTCGATCTGAAAGATCCGCTGAAAGTGATCGCCCGCAGCCGCTACAATATTCTGGAGCCAAGGGAAATGTACGAGCTCGTAGGCCAGGTCCCGAATGTGGTTTTTCCCAGCGGGGCGATTGTGGAGAAAGCTGATGCTAATGGCTTTGCTGAATTAGATAGTCGAGTTTTTATTTATTATGGGGCAGCGGATACGTGTGTGGGGTTGGCAGTTTCGACTGTCGCTGAGCTTATCGAGTTGGCGAAAATAAGCTGATTCACTGACAGCAAAATAGTAGTGTGTTTTTTCTCCCACAGAATTGTCATCCCACAGAAATGAAATTAAAAAAATTTTCTGTGGGATTTCATTTCGCCAAAAGGCTATTAAGGTCAACCTAAGCGAATACAGGGAAAGACGCTGTCATTCTGAGGATCCGCCTATTGGCGGGGAGGAAGAATCCCTTCAATATATGCACTGACTTTCTTTAAATCAAAAGATTCTTCGCTCCCTGCAGTCGCTCAGAATGACATTACAATTTTTGGTTGACCACAATTGGCAAAAGGCAGAGCGTCTGTTAGCGGTTCTACGGGAGAAGAAATTTATTTGAATCCTAAATCTGCCTTTGGGTTTATCTAACGGCTGAGTTACCACATCATAGAAATAACAACTCATTTAACTTGGATATTAATCTCAGCCGTTGCAAAAAATCCGCCCTGATTAATAGCGATTAGAGTTAATTTCTCATTTCCCAGCTCATACCCAGATTGGTACAAATAATGGCCGTATTCATCGATGATAATCCCTGCAGAGCTGGAGGAGAACCGCCACTCATAAAACACGACTCCTCCCAATGGATCGGTTACCTGAATGATCAATGGCGTCGTGCTGCTTCTCGAAACAGGGTTCTGAGCAATCTGAAACCGCTCGATTTTAGGCTTGAAGCGATTGGCAGATGGAGCAGTTCGGCTGGCTCGCAACAGTGCATCAACTTGTTTGGCGATCGCTGTCGTTTTCTCTCTCAGATTACCGTAAGCTCGATTCTCCACGACAATATTGTCCCGAATAAAATATCTGCCACCGCCATAAGACACATTGCCAACCAATGGAGGTTTGTCCTCTTGAGGTCGCAGTTCTTCTGGTAAAGAATTGCTATTTCGCAGCTCAGTCAGAAAGTTAGAAGCCTCTTCCCTTGATTCCGTAACAAATAAATCAATAGTCAAAAAATCATCTGCTGAAAACTTCCAATGATAGTTAAAATTGATGACATAGAATTTCCCAGGACCATCACCAACTTCCCGCAGCCAGGGGCGTTCCCCAGCTCGAACTTCGGTTGCTCCAGCCAGATCAGGAAAATCGCTTTGCGAAAGTTTCACCGCAGTTCTGACAATTTCTTTGGATGGCTCGGTCGGTAACAGACAGAAAAAGAATGGCAGGCAAAAAATTGTTATCAGCATTAGCCATCGAATCCAACCACTCGATTGATTCATAAAATCACCTCCCTTAAAACATTAGGGCTGAACCCTCCACTAAATTATGTTTCATAGAGATCTGCAAAATGAAAATTTTGCTGTTATTCCGAACGAAGCGCAGCGGAATGAGGGATCTATATTTCTGATGCAATCACTTAATTAACCAGATTTCTCGCTTCGCTCGAAATGACATTTTTCTTATTTTGTAGAACTCTATGATGTTTCAATTTCGTGCAGACAAGCCGTTCAAATAGTCAGTAGATCAGGTTGGCGTATAATAGCAGATTTTTTTCGGTCGAAGTTCGTGCGTTCATAAGCGGCACCTGCTTTCGTTTCAATTTAAAATTAGTAAAAAAAAAGTAAAAATGTCAATAATATTTTTGATCGAGCGATTGAGTCTGAAATTTCAATTCACTTCAACAATCTCGAATTTGCTTTTCTCCCACAGAATTGTCATCCCACAGAAATGAATTCAAAAAAATTCTGTGGGATTTCATTCCGCTAAAGGGCCTTTGGCTTCAACCTCAGGGAATGAATGGGTAAAGACTGTCATTTTGAGCATCCGCCGACTGGCCATTACCGTCAACTTGAGCTCAAAAAACGTTAAAACCGTTAAAACGGTTATTGAAAGCGATCCGAGTTTGTCATTAATGCCCGAATTAATTCGGGCATTAATGACAAATTAAAAGCGGTTGCAGACCGCTTTTGCGGTCTCTGAAAACGAAATATCCAATGTGGACGCTAATAGCTATTTGGCGGATCGCTCAAAATAACATTTCATTTTTAAGTTGATTCCAATAGCCAAAGGGCACACCCCCTACTGGCGGTTCTGTGGGAGAGGGAATTTGACTCTGAGTTTATTGATGCACCAGTCACAAATTAAAACACACCATCCGAATATTGGTCATCTCTTCGATGGCGTATTTCAATCCCTCTCGGCCAATGCCGCTCTCCTTATTGCCGCCATACGGCATGTGATCCACCCGAAAGATCGGGGCATCGTTGATCATGATCCCGCCGACATTGATCTTTTTGATCGCTTTGAATGCCCGATCGATCTGCTGCGTGTAAAGTCCCGCCTGCAAACCGTAGCGGGAATTATCGACCTGACGAAGGGCATCGTCGAAATCATCATACGGAATAATCGAGACCACTGGGGCGAAAATCTCGTCGGCCACCACTTTCATTTCTGGTTTGACCTTGGTCAGCACGGTCGGCTCGAATAAGGCGCCATTACGCTTGCCGCCCGTCAGAATTTCGGCGCCGCCTGCCATGGCCTCCTGCACCCACTGTTCGGCTCGCTCGGCTTCATGAATATTGATCATCGGTCCCACGTCACAATTTTTATCCAGCGGATCGCCGACGACCTGTTTTTGTGTGGCGGCCACAAATCGCTTCGTGAACTCTGGCTCGATGGAGCGATGCACATAAATCCGCTGAACCGAGATGCAGATCTGCCCCGAATTGGCAAAACTGGCCACCACGCAGCGGGGAATGGCCTTATCGAGATCGGCATCCTCGCAGATGATGACGGCCGAATTGTTGCCCAGTTCCATAGTATATTTTTTCAGCCCGCCTCGGCTCATGATGTATTTTCCAACAGGCGGACTGCCTGTGAACGTAATCATGGCCAGACGAGGATCGGTCACCAGCCAATCGCCCACGGTGGAACCGCTGCCCATGATGATATTCAGCACACCATCGGGCAGGCCCGCCTCCATCAGTAGCTCGGCCATGCGCAACGCTGTCAAGGGCGTGGCCGTGGCTGGCTTGAGGACAATGGAATTTCCCGCCGCAATGGCTGGGGCGACTTTGTGCGCCACCAGGTTCAGCGGAAAATTGAACGGTGAAATCGCTCCAATCACGCCTATGGGCGTGCGGATGAAAAATCCCATCCGATTCTCGGCACTGGGGCTGGCGTCCATGGGGATGGTCTCGCCGTGGATCTGCTTGGCTTCCTCGGCGGCAAATTGGAACGTCTCGGCGCCCCGACTGACCTCGGCCCAGGCGTACTTCCAGGCTTTGCCCGCCTCGCTGGCGATGATGCGGGTAATTTCTTCCTGATGTTTCAGAATCAGCTCAGAGGTCTTTGCCAGGATTTTGCTGCGCTGATGCGCTGGCATATTGGAGATGACTGCAAACGCCTTCTGGGCGCTTTCGATGGCGGCATTCACATCCGCTTTGGTCGCTTTGGGAATCGTGCCCAAAATTTCCTGATTATATGGATTGATGACATCAATGGTCTCTGTGCCCGAGAGCCATTGGCCGTTGATGAGCATTTTATATTGTTTTGGCATGAGGAAATCCCTCCTGAAACCAACAATGAAGCACATTAAAAATAATTGTTGAATTGGAGTTTTGGAGTACTGGAGTCATGAAATCTTAATGAGCCAAATTCCTCTATAAGGTAGATCATTACTCCATCACTCCATTACTCCACACTTTATTACAAAGTTCTCGGTGGGCTTCTGCAAAATTACAATTTTAATGTCATTCCGAACGGAGCGCAGCGGAGTGAGGAATCTATATTTCTCATGGAATCCATTGATTAACAAGATTCCTCGCTTCGCTCCGAATGACGAGTATCCATGTTTTGCAGAAGTTTCATAGAGTTTTTAGACATCTGCAAAATACCAAATTTTGAGTCATTGCGGGGATCCGCCAGCGGGGGGAGACGAAGCAATCCCTTTTATTAGAGTTAAGAGATTCCTCACCGCCAACTGGCAGTTCGGAATGACTGCTACCCATATTTTGCAAAGGTCTAATAGAGTTCTGCAAAATCAAAATTTCTGTGTCATTTCGAACGGAACGAAGTGGAGTGAGAAATCTGGCTTTCCCATGCAATCAATTTATGAATCAGATTTCTCGCTTCGCTCGAAATGACTTTTTTTCCTATTTTCCAGAACTCCATCACTGTTAAAAAATTTTCCCCTGATGCAATTGTGCAAAAAATTTCTCCACTGGCAGGACATCCACGCCATCGAAATGATATGAGCGTTTGCCCAGATAAATTCCGATCATTTTATCGACCTGAAGCTGATCGGATTGGCTCAGGGAGCGCATGGCGTTTTCCCATTTCCGATCCCAGGTTTCTGCCATTTTCACCTCGATGCAGACCAAATGGGGTTTTGAAGTGAATTGGCGTTTTTTGGTTTCAATCACAAAATCAATTTCCGATCCAGCGCTGGTACGGTAAAAAGCGATATGCCTATTTTTGTTCTGGGTTCGATTATAGACCTCCAATTCATGAAGAACTAATGTCTCTAGAGCTGTTCCTTTCCAGGTGCGATCCAGCGGATCGAACAATAATCCTGCTGCAGCTCGTGCCACGCCAGTGTCGAACCAATAAAATTTGGGGCGACTTTGCTCCCGAATTTTGACCTGGGGACGATAGGCGGGAAGAAATTTCCCGAGCAAGGTATCCTCAAGGATGGAAAAGTAAATATCGATGCTGCTACGAGGAACGCCCGCATCACGGGAGATATTTTGGGCATTTATTAACTGACCGTTCAACTGGCCAGCAATACTCAGAAACCGCAAAAAAGGTGGCACATTTCTCACAATGCCCTCTTCCTTGATTTCTTCTTTGAGATAGGTATTCACATAAGCATTCAGAATATCGGCGGCATTATCTCGATCCAATTGGACATAAGGCATGAGTCCCCAATCAAGAGAAAAATTCAGGTCAAATAAATCGCCAAGCTCCTGCCAGGAAAAAGAACTGAGTTCACATGTGAGCGCTCTGCCGCCCAATAAATTAACACCCCCACGGCGCAATTTTCTGGCGGACGAGCCACACAGGGCAAATCGCCAGTGCCGTTCTTCTATCAAGCGATGAACCTCATCGAGCAAAGAAGGCACTTTCTGAATTTCATCAATGACGATCCATGAGTTCTCAGGCAGATTTCCTGCCATGGCTTCGAGATTATTGGGGAAACGGGAAAGCTCAAGATACACCGAGTGATCTAACAGGTCAAAAAAAGTAGCCTCGGGCAGCACATCACGCAACCAGGTGCTCTTGCCCACGCCCCGAGGACCGAAAAGAAAAAAAGATCTATTGGGTAATTTCAGCAAGCGAGGAATATGGATAGTGTTCATATCTTGAGCCTGAGCCGATAATCTTTCTTTCAGGGATAGAAATTAGAACATTTTGATACAAATTTACACTTATTTTGTAAAAATGCAAGACAAATTTACAAATCTATTGTAAAAATGCAATGCAAATTCACAAAACCGTTGTAAAAATGCAATCACTGAACCATAGCAATAAACCGCTCATACGCCTCCTCCCACTTCTTCGTCTCCTGCGGCTCATATTTTTCGAGTTCAAACGAATTGGCAATAATTCTGCGGATTTCGGCGGGCGATTTCACGATCCCCAAGCCCATGGCCTGAACCATGATGTTGCCAATCGCCGTGGCTTCTACAGGCCCAGCGACCACTGGTATCCCCGTGGCATCGGCAGTGAATTGGCACAGCAGCTTGTTCTGCGTCCCACCGCCGATGATGTGAATGCGACGAATGGGCTGAGGATGAAGCTGCTTGAGCTGATCGAAAATGTAGCGATATTTCAAAGCCAGTCCCTCTAAAATGCTGCGGGTCATATCGGCAGGATTGTCGGGCGCCTTCTGACCCGTGGCACGGCAGTAGGCTCGGATCGCCTCGGGCATATCGGGTGGATTGAGAAAGCCCTGGTAATCGGGATCGATGATGGCGGCAAATGGCTTTGCCGAGGCAGCGAGCTGGGTCAATTCATCGAAACTGATCTCTTGCTTGGCTGACCAGGCTTTGCGGCATTGCTGAACAGGCCAGAGCCCCATACAATTTTTGAGGAAACGAAATTTTCCGCCGACGCCGCCTTCATTGGTGAAATTGAACGCCAGCGACTTTTCATTGATGATCGGCCTGGAAATTTCCACCCCGACCAACGACCAGGTGCCTGAGCTGATGTAGGCCCAATCATTGCCCTCGGCTGGAACCGCTGCTACCGCAGAGCCCGTGTCATGGCTGGCCGTAGCAATGACAGGAATTTGCTTTATGCCAGTTTCCTGGGCAATGCTTTCAAGCAGATTGCCCAGAACCGTCCCAGGCGGGACGATCTCCTGCATGATGCTTTTGGAAATTCCCAGCGCCTGAAACAGTTCGTCCTCCCAATCCTGCTTGATGGGATTGTAGAGCTGCGAGGTCGTGGCGATAGTAAATTCGGTTTTCTTGATTCCAGTCAAAAAATAGCTGATCATATCTGGCGTGAATAGTAGATCTGAGACAATTTTCAGCAGCGGGCTTTTGGCTCGGGACATGGCGAACAGTTGAAATAGCGTATTGAGTTGCATAAACTGGATGCCCGTCAATTCATAGACCCGATCTCGAGGGATGATTTTAAAGAATTCCTCCATGATCCCATCGGTGCGATGATCCCGATAACCATAAGGCAATCCCAACAGATTGCCATCGCTGGCGAACAGGGCGTAATCCACGCCCCAGGTATCCACGGCCATGCTCTCGGGCCGATCGGTAATTTCCGTTGCACAGCGTTTCATGCCCTGCTTGATGTTTTCATACAGGTCTAAAATATTCCAGCGCAGGCTGCCCAACACATCCACCACGCCATTGGAAAAGCGATGGAGTTCTTTGGTCGAGATTTTTTCATCCTGAAGAGTCCCCAATAGAGTCCTCCCACTGGAGGCGCCAATATCGAAAGCTAAGAACTGGTAGGGTTTCATATCCTTTCCTTTTGTTTCTTGAAATTGACCCTGAGCATTTCTGATTTTGAGTAGCAATTCTGAAAGCACAAAGCGGATTCGATGATTAAAAAATTTATTCAAGCCAAAAATATCATATTGATCAAATCAATTTGAATTACTTGAGCATCAAATTTATCTAATGATCGCCAGTTTTCCTTTTTTCGATTCCAAATTATTTTGAACCGAATAAACATAAATCCCCGCCGCCACCATTTCCCCCTGCTCATTTCGCAAATCCCATCGCACGCCGCCATTGCTATCCTTCTCCTGCAGCGTTCGAATCACCTGTCCCGATAGCGTCATAATTTTGATCGTCGCCTCCTTCGTCAAATTGGCGAACATGATGGAATTTTCACCCGCTCCCACTCGACAGGGATTGGGGTAGGTGAACACCTGGGAGAGATCGTTCTGATAAAAGATGAGCGATGCCTGGCTGCCCTGTCCCGTTTGGATGGGGACGCCTGTTTGGCTCAAAATATTTTGCACGGTGATGATGTAATTCATCCCCAAAGCGCCGATGGGGTGTTGCGATACGATGGTCAGGATCACCTGGGCGCTATTGGTTGGCGAAATGGCGATGGATGCGATAGGGAGCATTGGTGTCGTCAGATAGTTGGACGGCTCCAGCGCCGAGATCGGATCAACTGGCTGGTTAAAGGTCAGGGCGATGGTTTGAGATGATATTAGATTAGCCGAGACCAGATAAAATGGCGAGATCTGGGCTGGTACCTCGAACGTCAGGCGATTGCGAGTGGTATCGATGGGCGTCCGATCCTGATCGCTGACTCCCGCAACCTGAACGGCATAAGCACCTGGCAAAAGGGATTTTTGGGCCACTGTTAATAGTACCTCCTGGCCTGAGCGGGAATCGATGGCCGAAATGGGCTGCCCCATATCTGGGAAAAAACGGTAGGCCGCTGGATTCAGGATCGACTGGCTCATCGGCTCGCTGAATCCCAGTCGCAGTTGATTGGGAGCAATAAATTGGGCGCTGGTCAGAAACGGTCGAGCGCCAGGCTGCACAGCGATGGGAGCTGTGCGCTGTCCCTCATTGGATGAAATGATCGCCGACACGCTGTACCAGTATCGGCTATCCTTCTCGACCGATTGATCCAAAAAGTCTATGGTTGCGACCTGAACCAATGGCGATAATTGGTCGGCCGATTGCCCTCGATAAATCTGATAGCTGTCGGCCTCCAATACAGGCAGCCAGGAGAGATAAACCTGCTGCTCGTCGAGCGGATAGGCCTGAAAACCTGCTGGGGCGGGCGGTCCTGAAGCCGCTGCAAAACGGTCCTGCAGGGCAATGGTTTTTTCGCCTGTATTCAAGAAAAATTCTGGATAGCCATCGCCATCGAAGTCGCCGATGGCATTGGCCTGGCTGCGGCTGGGATAAAAATATCCAATCGGCTGAAACTTTCCAGCCAAATGGTCATAATCGATGACATAGAAATCTGGAAAAACATTGATCAGCAATTCGTCACGGCCATCATTGTCGATATCTCCAGAAGACATTCCACTGGCAAAATCGGCTGGATTGGCAAAGCCGAAGAACGCCTGCTCCCAGACGGACTGAAATTGATTGTCGCCAACTGTTTTGTAAATCCGAAAGATCCAATAGCGGCCATCGTATTCATGCTCGGCATCCAGATCAGGCGAAGAATGGCAACCTGCGGCAAATTCCAGAATACCATCGCCATCGTAATCGCCGCTGGAGAGAAAATCGATGGCGTCCATCAAGGGCAGCCGCTCCTGCCAGGTGGCGCTGTAACGGTCATTCCCATCGGCTTCATAAATATAAATATCGCCATCGTAATCGCCGAACAATACTTCCATTTTGCCATCGGCATCGAAATCGCCGACCTCGCAATGCGGCACACCTGTGCCATTGCTGCCTGAAGTGGGATTGGGCAACGAGGCCCGTTGCTCGTAGCGATGCGCCCCGAGATATTCCAGCACCGTCCAGACATTGCCGACCCGTGCGATGATCTCAATTCGGCTGTCCCCATCCAGATCAGCAAAGCGGCCTGCCCAGAAATCGTTGGTATCGGCCCAGACAATTGTGGTGGGAAATTCGCCAGGCTTCTCGCTGGCGAGGATAAAGGAAATGGGGCCAGCGCCAACGAGAATTTCCTGCAGGCCATCCCCATCCACATCGGCAACATCTCTGGGAATAGCGATATGATTCGTTAAAGGTATCTCCTGCAAATTTCCCGATCGATATTCGAATAGAACCAAATTTTGAAACCCCTGGCGCTCCGACAATTTGGACCCCAAAAGCTCCCGCTGTCCATCGCCGTCAAAATCGCAGACCCGATTGAGCAAATAGAGTCGAGGGAGCTCGAAATTCTTGCTTGCAAAACGGCTGGTCTCGATATTGGGCTCGGTCAAATCGATTTGAAAACGATTGTTCCCCTGTTCGGTCGTTAAACCTGACCGATTTTGCAGGTTCAATGCAAATTCGAATCGGCCTGGGTGGGTGAAATTATAGCGATGCGTCGTCACTTCATAGCCCAGCGGAATTTCAGTGAAAGCGCCGCCAGTATCTCTTTGGCGATATAAAATCGTGGCTCTGGTGATGTCATCGGTTTCAAATTCGATGAGCTGGGAATAGTGGCTGCCGTCGATCATTCGGGTCTGCTTTAGCGCCAGCAGCCTCGGCGCTGTGCGATCGATTTGAATCTGGGTGCGGTGTTCCACCGAGCTGCCGTCTTTGTTCAAGACCTTGAGGCGCAGGGTGTAGATCGAATCGGGCAAGGAGTCGATCGGCCAGCGGCCCAAACTGTCATTCACCACCTGCCGCCCTGAAATCGAAACGATGGAAAACCAGTCGGTGGGATTCTCGCCAAAGCCATAGAGCAACTCATAGCCGTGCAACAACGCCCCTGAGGCCGTGCCACGGATGATCACAGGCGACTCGGCAATCCCATCATCCAATCGGGGGCTGATGATGGTGGCCTGGGACTCGTAGCCGATCTCGAGCGCCCGAGCGGCATTCAATCGACCAGCGGCGTAATAAGGATCCCAGCCTGGTTCACCCAAATCATCGGCAGACGAAACCAGAATATTTCTCACATCTTGATTGTTGAGATCGGGTCGCAGGCTCAACATCAATCCCACGACTCCAGACACCACTGGCGCTGCTGCCGAAGTGCCAGAAAAGGTTCGGTAATCATTGCCTTTGGCTGTGGTAAGCAATGAAACGCCAGGGGCGACCAGGTCGATGGTGGCGCCGTAATTGGAAAATCCCGCCAGGTAATCATCCTCCGTGGTAGCGCCCACAGAGATCGTCTCCAAAAATCCCGACGGGTAGTGCACGGCAGCCGATTGACTATTCCCTGCCGAAGCGATGAGCACGGCGCCGCTTTGATAGGCGAATTGGCAGACATCCCGCAGCATCTGCGAGGTGGCCACATCGCCGAAGCTCATGTTGATCACTCGGACCCCATTGTCCACGGCATAGATAATGGCTGAAGCGACATCATCTTCTTCGAGCAAGCCCTGGCTGGTGCCCGCCCGCAGGTTCATCAGGCGACAGCCTGGGGCGACGCCAGCTACGCCGATGGCATTATTTGCCACAGCGCCGACAATGCCCGCCACGCTGGTGCCGTGGCCGTTCTCATCCATGGGATCGTTATCTCGGTCCTGATAGTCTCCCCCATCGGGGAAATGGGGCGCATCGGTGAAATCCCAGCCCTGAAGGTCATCCACGAAACCATTGGCGTCATCGTCCATGCCGTTTAAATCAGCAGCATCGATCCGACCATCGCCATTGGCATCCTCGCCCCCATTGAGCCACAGATTGGCGGCCAGATCTTCATGATTGTAGTCGATGCCCGTATCGATAATAGCGATCAGCACGCTGGGATCGCCAGGGGTCTTGTGCCAGGCCTGATCGAGCTGGATTGTTCGGATCAGCCACTGCTCGGCGATCCGAGGATCATTAGGCAGTTGATGCACTCGATAGACGTGGTTGACTTGAGCGAATTCGATGGCGGGATGCGCCTGCAGCGCAGCGATAATTTGCTGGGTATCAGTTCCTCTGGGCAGTCGGATCGTGGTCCAGCGGTCGATGCCGATGGTGGTGAAGTGGTCGGGAATTCCCTTGCGAAGGTTCTGAAATCTTCGCAAAGATCTTTTAGCCAGAGGCATAATTTGCAGCGGAGGCAAATTGGCAAACGAAGCATCCACCGCAGCCAATTCCAGGGACGAACGATTTTCAAAATCAATTTTGGATTTGAATTTCACCAAAATGTCCTGGGCATGAATGAAATTGGTTAGACCAAAGATGATGATTCCAATGATGAATGTGCTTCGTTTCATAAGCGAGAAAATTCCTATTTTGAATTGGTAGCAGAAATGAAAGGCCACAGAAAGTACAAATTTAGCCAACTGAATAAACGTGTCATTTCGAGCGTAGCGAGAAATCTTTCTCTTACAAACATCTTCTAAGATTCGGCAGTCTTTTGCTAGTAAAGATTCCTCCCCGCCAGCTGGCGGGTCGGAATGACAACCTGTGGTTCAAGTAGCAAAATTTAACCACAGAAATCAATTCAAGAGCTTTCTTCTGAGACCTTTCAATTCTGTGACCAGTTATCTTTTTGTTCGATCACAGAAATGAAAGGCCACAGAAATTGAAATCAATTTTTTTTTCTGAGACCTTTCATTTCTGTGACCACATTAGATCTTTCAATTCGTTTGAACTCAGCAAATAAAAAATCGACCGCACCAGCGCCAGCCCGATTAGGATTTCACCGATCAATAAATTCAACATCCGCTGGAGAAATCCCCGCTGGTACTTCTGGAAATAATGATAGAATGAGCGATGACTGGACCAGATCATTTTTAATCGATTTCTGTAAATTGACGTCCCTTTGTGATGCACTATTTGAACGCTGGGGACGAATAAAATTTTCCAGCCATGAGCGATAAATCGGCGGCACCAATCCACATCGCTGAAGAACATGGGAAAACGTTCATCCAATAGCCCCACCTGATCGACCGCCTGTCTCCGAGCTAGAAGAAATGCCCCCTGCGGCTGATCCACTTCCCGCTGGCTCTGGTGATCGAAATCGCCCATCTTCCAGAAATTGAATTCACGGCTTCGCTTGAACAGCCAATGCAACCCCAGTGCATGATAGATCACATCCCGCCGCCTCGGAAAGCGCCGACAGGAGGGCTGGATCGAGCCATCGGCATTGCGCAATTGGGGCGCCACCATTCCGACCTGGGGATCGGCCTGGAAAATTTCGACCAGCGGCCGAAAGACATCAGAAGGTAGCTCGGTATCAGGATTGAGCAGCAGCACGAAATCCCCCTGGGCCTGGCGCAATCCCTGGTTCACGGCTTTGGTGAAACCGATGTTGGTTTCGTTGCAAATCAATGACCAGTGATGTCTTTCATCAAATTGCGATAGTAATTTTTTAGATATATGAAAGGTTTCGTCAGCGGAGTAATTGTCGATAAGGAAGATCTCAGCACGGAAGCCTGCTAGCGCATGGCCTAGGCTTTCGATGCATGATACGATCTCGTATTGATTGTTAAAAGTGACAATGACAATGGAAAAATCGAACAATGCTTGCATCTCCTCGATTTCAATTGCTGGTCCTCATTCGAGGACAAAATTAATGAATTAGGATGATAATAGCAATAAGAATTATATTCAATTTTTCTACATGCCGAAGATCATAAAGCAAAATTAATTATCTTTTGGATTGAAGCTGAAAATTTAATTAAATTTTTTCATCCCATCTGCCAACTCGAAGACAGTGATTTTCTCAACGTTTTATCCTGGTGAACCAGATAATGGGATGGCTGTTTACGAAGGGATGAAGCTATAACATGTTTTGGCATCTTACGCATGGAGCTTGAATAAGTAAATCGAAAGCAAGATTAATTCAGATTGTGAACAGTGCCAGAGATCCATTTTATTAAGATTGTGTGTCATAATTTCTCTGTAAATCGACAGACAGATCGAAACGAGATGAAGATGGGTTTCGTTCAGACTGGTAACGCACAAGCCATTAACAAAAGTATTTTGCATGTGCAAGTAGGATGAGTTTCAATACGACATTGTTTTTTTATCGCAAATATTTCTCTTGACATTTAGAAAAAAATTGGCTAAAATTCAATTTGAGTTGAGCATATCAGTTTGGCTAAAACGGAATAGAAGTTGGGAAGTCAAAGGTTCAATCCGCCCGATCCATTGGGTCTTTAACTGATAAGCAATCAAGTTTGTTAAGTAACGAACAGAAGCAAATCAAATCATAGCGGCAAAATGATTCATTATGTGGGCGTAGACGGCTGTTCAGGTGGCTGGTTTGCCATTGCGGTCGCAGAAGACAATCAGCTTCATTATCAGATGTTCAGATCGATCGAACAGATGTGGGAAACATTTGGGCAGGCACGATTGATCCTCATCGATATTCCGATCGGGTTGCCGGATTGGCGGAACCGGAGCTGCGATATCGAGGCCAGGAAGCTTTTGGGACGCCGGGGCGCCAGTGTTTTTCCGGCACCCGCTCGTCCAGCTATTAATCAAGCCGACTACGAACAAGCATCACTCGTGAATTATCAGTGCTTAGGCCGTAAACTTTCGATTCAGACTTGGAATATTATCGATAAAATCAAACAGGTGGATCGACTACTTGACGAGGAGCCCCTTAGCCGCTCGGTTATTCGGGAATCACATCCCGAGGTCTGTTTTTGGGCTCTGTCTGGGGGCCACGTCATGGCTTTTAATAAGAAGAGTGAGGAAGGGGTTGCGGAACGGTTGAATGTTTTAAAGCCATTGAATCCTTTTACTGAAGCAACATTTCAAGCTGCGACTCAAACTTACCGGCGCAAGGATCTGGCGCGCGATGATATTTTGGACGCATTGGCTCTGGCGATCACGGCCGCGTCACCATCCCATCTGCTGGTCACCCTACCGGATCATCCCGAAAAGGACCAGAAAAATTTGCCCATGGAGATGGTCTTTACCCGACGTTTTCTTAGCAATATAATATAAGCTTTGCAGAATCGGCGACGATTGGGAACTATTGAGCAGGTTATTATAGTTCTTTAATCGTTGCTTATTTTTTAATATTGAGGTCATCAACTAGCAAAAGGTAGCTGTGGGAAATATTTTCGTGATTCTCCAAATTAAGCTTGGTCAAGCCTTCTCGTTCACATTGGTTTCAATTTGATTACGATCATCATTTCGCGACTGATCATGGATTGACATCAGAGGCAAAAGCATTGCGGAGGGAGTGAGCCTACTATTTCTGGGAAAATGAGGGTTCTTTCCAATTTTTACAGCCATTCCGAACCATTCTGTCGGTCGGTCAGCGGACAGAGGAATGAGCTTTGGTCATTGGTTAAGAAACAAATTCATTAGCCAGATTGCCACGTCTTGCAGAATAATAAAAACGAATAAGTGAAAATTTTTTGGGGGTAATTTTAGCTCCAAACGCCACGCTGTGGAGAAAGAGGAAGCAAATATGAATCACCAAACGAATGCCTGGCACATTCAATCGGTGCAGGAGGTATTAGAACATTGGCGCACCGATCCATTCAACGGGTTAAGCGAGGCTGAGGCCAATCAACGACAAAAACAGTACGGTCCCAATGAACTGGTTGAGCAAGGCCGAAAGAAGCCGATCGTCATTTTTCTCGAGCAATTCACAAGCACTCTGGTAATCATTTTGATGATAGCAGCCGTGATCTCGGGTTTTTTGGGGAAACCGACAGAGACCGCTGCAATATTGGCAATTGTTTTTCTATTTGCGTTTTTGAGTTTTATCCAAGAATATCGCGCTGAGAAAGCCTTGGAAGCCCTTAAAAAGCTCAGCGTGCCTCAAGTCAGAGTCCAGCGCGATGGTCAAATCAAAGAAATATCCGCTCGTGAATTGGTCCCCGGAGATATTGTCTTTTTGGAAGTGGGAAATCTAATCCCAGCTGATTTGAGATTAATCGAAAGTGTGAATTTGCAAGTTCAGGAATCGATCCTTACTGGGGAATCTGAATCAGTGGAGAAAGAGACCGATGCGCTGCACGTAACGAATCTGCCAATTGGGGATCGGATAAACTTGGCTTTTATGGGAACGCAGGTGACTTATGGCCATGGCAAGGGTGTGGTTGTTGCCACCGGGATGAGGACTGAACTGGGTAAAATCGCCACCCTGATCCAGCAGGTTGAAACAGTATCCACACCGCTGCAGCGCCGGCTCAATCAGGTGGGCAAACTGATGGCCATATTGGGAATTTCTGTGGCGATATTAGTAATGATCATCGGCCTCATGGGTGGGGGGACTCTCAGCGAGATGTTTCTCACCGCAGTAAGCGTTGCAGTGGCCGTAGTGCCAGAGGGCTTGCCGGCGGTCGTCACAGTTACCCTGGCCCTCGGCGCTCAACGGATGTTGAAACGCCGAGCTTTGATTCGAAGACTCCCAGCAGTGGAGACCTTGGGTTCGGTAACTGTAATCTGTTCTGATAAAACTGGAACCTTAACAGAAAATCGAATGACGGTTCAAGTGATCGATGTGGCAGGTCATTCGATCGATTTAGGTCAATTTATTGAAACTAACGAAACCGACCGATCGAATCGCGATGAAGCTTCCATTTGTCGAGAAAAGCTGTTCGAAGGAAAGCCCAAGTCCGTTTGTATGGTGTTGCTTGGCGGTGCTCTATGCAACGACGCCACGCTGCGGCCAGATCCAGAGACTGGTCGAGTCCAATTTATCGGTGATCCCACTGAAGGGGCGCTGCTGGTAGCGGCTTCCAGAGTTGATATTAATCAGACCAAATTGCTCAATATCATGCCTCGAATTGCCGAGCTTCCCTTCGACTCGACAAGGAAGCGGATGACCACGGTTCATCGAATTCCCTCCGACGGCGAAGAACTACCGGATGCGATCAAATTTGTTCGTTCCAATGGTCTCCCGTTGCTCTCAATTACCAAAGGTGCGTTTGATAGTTTGCTCGACATCTGCAACAAAGTCTGGGTGGACGACCAGGAGGTGCCATTAGATGAGCATTGGCGCGAACGAATTCATCAGGCAAATCAGAAGATGGCCGAACAAGGGATGCGCGTCTTGGGCTTTGCCACAAAATGGCTTGACCAGCTTCCCGATAAAAAGGAATTGCGGAGTCTCGAGCACGACCTCACGTTTATCGGACTCATTGGGATGGTGGATCCGCCACGGCCTGAAGTTAAGCAAGCGGTTCAGACTTGCAAGCAAGCTGGCATTCGACCGATTATGATCACTGGTGACCATCCATTGACAGCTCGATTCATCGCCAATGAGCTGGGAATTTCCAATAACGGCAACGTGGTGACTGGTCAAGAGCTCAGCACAATGACCGATGAACAATTATCCAAGATCGTCAAAGACACGGCGATTTATGCCCGAGTATCTCCTGAACATAAATTGCGGATCGTTCAGGCATTGCAACACCAGGGCCAGATTGTGGCCATGACCGGCGATGGAGTCAACGACTCACCAGCATTGAAACAAGCCGATATCGGTGTCGCGATGGGCATTTCGGGGACAGATGTTTCGAAACAGGCGTCGGATATGATCCTGCTGGATGATAATTTCGCCACGATCGTCGCTGCTGTGGAAGAAGGTCGCGTGATTTATGATAATATTCGTCGCTTTGTTAAATTTTCCATCGCTGGCAATTTGGGAAAGGTGTTGGTGATGCTGTTGATGCCGTTGTTTGGGGTGACCGTGGCATTGCTTCCGTTGCAATTGCTCTGGTTAAACCTGCTCACGGATGGCTTGCTCGGCCTCGGTTTGGGCTTGGAACCCGCCGAAAAAAACACCATGCGACGTCCACCTCGCAATCCAAAAGCCCACTTCTTCAGCGAAGGCCTTGGCTTCCACGTCATCTGGGTAGGATTTCTGATCGGTGCGATTGCCCTATTGATAGGTTATCTCTATTTCGATCCGCTTCATCCAGAAAATACGACCTGGCAGACGATGGTTTTTACTGCTCTGGCGTTTCTCCAAACTGGGCAGGCATTGGGCTCTCGTTCCATGAACAAGGAAAGTGTGATCTCTCTGGACTTTCGTTCCAACCCAACCATGTGGTTGATGATCTTTGCCGTGGTCGGGCTGCAATTGGCTGCGATCTATTTGCCAGCTTTTAACCACTTTTTCAGCGTAAAACCGCTCGGGATTTCTGATCTGGTGCTTTGCATCGGGCTAACACTGGCGGTTTATTTGCCAGTGAAAGTTGAAAAATATTTGCTGCGGCATCGGGCGATTTAGCGTTATCTTTTTCGACTTTTTTATATCAATCTGTTGCAAAATTCAAAATCAAGCCAAGATGTCATGTTGTCCGCCACCCAGCCATGGGCTTCAACCTAAGAGCAAAATGCTATTCTGAGCGACCGCAGGGAGCGAAGACTTCCTTGTTTTATCGAAAATATTTGCACTTATTAAAGCGATTCTTCATCGCTTCGCTCCTCAAAATGACGGATTTTTTAACCTGAATCGCCTAGGTTCACGCCAAAGGCTATTTGGTGGACAGGGATTTTTCTCTATGATTGAGCATTAAATGAAAGACCCTAAAAAGATTCCTGCATTCGCAGGAATGACATCACTTCATCGAATTCCTCAATTTACAAAAGTAACTCTTTCGTGGTGCATTGAATTTAAAAAGCACAAATCCATTTCTAATTCGCTGCAGATGTTCGGCTGGGCAAGATTCGGTTGCTTTTATATAGATTTTCAACCCTGATGTTCATGAATGTAGCGTTAGGCCCATGAAATGATCAAGAGGGATTTTGGGTTTAGGCTTAGCAAATAGATTTTTAGTGTAAATCTAGCAGGATTGGTCTGGTTTTCTGCACGCTTCTCTGGGTATGACGATCGGTAACCTTCACCTCGAGTTCGTACTCACCCGATTT
The DNA here is from genome assembly GCA_034506395.1 of candidate division KSB1 bacterium. Taxonomy (NCBI): domain Bacteria; kingdom Pseudomonadati; species Candidatus Zhuqueibacterota bacterium. Next base: position 21,322 of record JAPDPQ010000019.1, read on the forward strand.
TAGCTGGCTGACATCGATTGCAAGATACTCTACTGACATCTCATTAGTTCCTTCCCGTTCGATGCGAGTGGCAATCGAGGATTTCGCTTGGCCTCCGAATAGCCCAGCAATGCCTCGCTTTAGCTGCTTTTTCATCGTAAGCTTATAATCAATAGAAAAAAATGTCTTCCCTTCACTATTGGGAGTCAAATTATAAGTTTCAAAATAAACATAGACAGGCTTCGTTTTATCGAATCGTCGGGTGGGATTCGGAACAACTAAGAGACCATGCTTCACAAATCTTCCTGGCTGATCTGCTGGGGCAATAATTGTTGCTAGTTGAATGTCGCTGAGCGCTAACACGTTGGAGCTGTAGTCTGGGATTCTGGTATCGACTTTCCAGCCACCCAAAAAATCGTGGTGGTGCGGCCGCAGAAAGAACGCCACATGATACGAGTCCGCTGGTACTTCTAAACGATACAGATCGATATAGAACTCATTTCTTGTTACCGATATCGAACTGGTTTCATGACGGCGTTCAATCTCTTGCCAGAGACAATTGTGGAGCGCAATTCCTTTTTCCAGCTCGACCTGCTGCGGCTCAGTCTTGCTTGGATCGATGAGCGGCCAGAGCGAAAACGCATTGTAAATCTCAACGACGGTCTTGCCTGACGCGCCGCGAAAGCTACTGAACATGAAGGCAAGATTCAACGGTTTAATGGCCTTATCCCATCGGTGCTGATCAGTGGAAAGCCCCGTAAACACAGCACGCTGGCTCTCCTTTGCCATTTCATTCATCAATGTCTGCTGCTCCAATGGATCGGATTGAAGCAAACGATAGTAAATATTGCCAAATTGCAGTCGATCTTCCAATAAATGTGGATCCGTAATGATAGGCGTGAACCGCCAATAACCAACGGTATTCTCCATGACGAAATGAAATACCATTCTCGGAGTAGTGGCAGTTGGGTAATAGAGCCACGATTCGTTATCTGGCACATCCTGGCCAACGGTAACGGCCCAATCGTCGTATTGACCATGTCGAATATAGATCAGACCCTTATCATGGAATTCATGATTAAGCTGGTAGACACGGGGGAAGTTCAGGTATCCAAGTTTATCTGGGTTATTGAACCAAGTTCGAAAACCATCAAATTCGAAATGCTGTTCGGCATAGAGCAGCCGACGATAATGTTCGGCCAGCCGATAATTGATTGTAGCAGCCGGGGTCGGATCTCGCTGAACCCATAGCGCTCGAAAAAATTCAATTTTCTCTTGAGTCTCAACGAGCGACCGAAATTGCTCCAGTTCTGGGTCGCTTAAAATATATTTTAGATCCTCAAAAACCAATTCGGCGTCGATGTCATTCTGAATTTCATCAACTGACTGCCAATAATAGCGCTGAGCTAATTCTGGTTGATTTTTTTGGTAATAAATTCGTGCCAGGGAGAGATAGATCGGCTGGCGCGACATCACGAGGGGAGTTTCAAGCAAGTGACGAAATATTGAATCTGCAGACGCCAGACGGCCCATGCGGCGGTGAAGTTCGCCGATGGCAAAGCGAGCGTGATCCCAGGGCTGCTGCTTCAACCAATCGATTGCCTCCTTGGCATCAAGATGTGAGATCAGATAACGATAAAAGCGGAACAATTTGACCTGCGGCTCAACCAGCTCTGGTCGCAATCGAATTTGTGCATGCCCGAGCTGAACGGCTGCTTGATATTTCTCCTGATAGCGGTGCAATACAGCCCACTGATACACCACATCTTTATACAATGAATCCCGCGACAAAATCCATTCAAAATGCCGCTTCGATTTGTCCCAATCCAATTTGCGCAACAGTAGGACCTTGAATTTCCCTGTTTCCCGATAACAGATCGCGCAATAATAATGTGCCTCTTTATTCTCTGGATCGCTTGAAAGAACCTGCTGGAAAAATTCATTGGCCTCATCCCATCGTTCCTGTGCCAGGGCCACTTTTCCCAATCCAATTCTCGCCTCAGTCGAGCTCGGTTCCATCTTCAAAATCGATTGATAAGTTTTTCGCGCTGCATCGAATCCATCTTTCCGCAGCAACGAATCTGCTCGGAACAATAAGGACGCAATCATTGCCGAAGGCATCGTCTGTTGTATCTGTTGCGTTAACTCCTGTAAATCGCGATCTTCTGCCCTGTTACACAGCCCGGGACTCAATGGGGTAACGAAGTTCAACTGCAACAGCCCGACAATTACGAAATATATAGTATGCCGCTTCATGGCGATCCTCTTGCTTCTCTGCTGCCAACTTTGATAAGAAGATAACAATTGTCTTTCCAAAAGTCAAGTTATTAATATTTGCCTCGCTTTGATGATGAAAATGAAAGTTTGAAATTAACTAGCCCCAATCTTCGTTATTTTTAGAAACATGCTGATTTGATTACTTGGTTAAACGCGCCAAAAAAATATGCAAGTGATCACCTCTCGTTTGGCTACTGGAATCTCTTCATTTCCACATATCAGGAAGTTAACTGATGCCTCTATTCGCTGGCATGACAAAAATAGATGACTTTATTTTGCGGAGGTCTGAAATTTGATAGCTAAACGAAATTTGCTCTGTCGCTGACTTCGCCAATTGATGGATCAAAGCGCTAAAACCGCAACGCCTCGGTTTTGTTTAGGATGTGTTGATCAAACCAAAAAGGTTGAGGGAGAAAGACTTGGTCAGAAAACCTCTAGTTTCCAAATTGGAAGCAAAATCCAAATGCGTTCTTTCACGTTACGATTCTTGAAATCATCTGACAAATCTTAAGCAGTTCAGATAAATAGCGATCAATCTACTTGGTCTTTTGAGGGCTATTGATTATTCAATCTAAATTTTTGAAATGAACTTAAAAGGTGTAAGAAAAAATTTTTGCCCATTGTGAAGACGAAATAAAATGAAAATTCACTCGTCACGGATCTCTTCTATGGTCTTTCGGATGTTCTCTGGGGTAATTTTGTTCAATGCTTTTCGTTTCAGAGTTACAGGCTCAAATTCAAACCAGCATCTGAAACTGAAAAAAAATCCCACTGGGAAAATTGCCAGTGGGATTTCAATGAGTGAGCTGTGCCTTAATTTATACCTAACGAACCGCTAATCAGCCGTGGGATTCGTAGCTTGCTCAGCTTGGCTGGCTTTTTCAGTTTCAGCGTCATCTGAGGATGAAGATTTGGCTTTTTTGCTGTTCGATTTCTTTTTCGTTGCCTTTGGCGCGGGTGCAGCCTCATCGGCTGATTGTTCGGATGCCTCGGTCTTCGATTCCTTTTTTCGCCGGGAAGCTTTTGGTTTCTCAGCGATTTCTGCTGCTTGTTCGCTAGGCTCAGCCTTTGCAATTTCTGCTGCGGAAGCCTCCGCTTTGGTTGTTTCAGCCACATCGGGTTTTGCTGCTTCAGCACTTGGGCTGGGTTGTTCCGAAGGAGCTTCACCAAGCGCAGGTTCTTCTGACTTTGGCGGCTCAGCTAATTCTGCTTCGGGCATCAATTCCGCACTGGGTTCAGCAAAGAGCTCTTCTGGCGTCTCGATCTCTACTTTTTTGCCCTGTTCTCGCTGACGAATTACATTCAAGGCATGATCGATTCTTTCGGAGAGCACAATCTTCTTGGCGTCTTTATTGAACTCGATCACACATAGTTCAAGTTCATCTCCAACCTTATAGCCATCCGCTGGTTTGGTGAGATTGTTCTTTTTTAGATGAGACATTGGCACAAATCCATCGACCACCTCTGGCAACTCGACGATCACGCCCTTCTCAATCAGTCGGACAATCTGACCTTTCACGATCGTACCAGGCTTATAGATCGTCTCAAATTTGTCCCACGGATTCTCTTTGGTTTGCTTATATCCTAACGAAATCCGACGATTTTGTCGATCGACATTCAACACCACGACCTCAATTACATCGCCTTTTTTGACCACCTCTCCGGGGTGCCGCACCTTCTTGGTCCACGACAGGTCTGAAATGTGGATCAATCCATCAATGCCCTCTTCCAGTTCGACAAATGCGCCGAAATTGGTCAAATTTCGCACCTTGCCCTCATGGCGCGATCCGACAGGATATTTTTGCTCCAGGGAATCCCATGGATCTGGCTGCAGTTGTTTGAGGCCGAGCGAAATTTTTTTCTCAGCTTCATCGACATTTAGGACTTTCGCCTCAACGATCTCACCGACCGCTAATATTTTTGATGGGTGTTTAATGTGCTGTGTCCAAGACATCTCAGAAATATGGATCAATCCCTCAACGCCCTTTTCTAATTCAACAAAAGCGCCGTAATCCGAAATATTGACTACTTTGCCCTTAACGATACTGCCCACAGGATATTTGCTCGGCACATTTTCCCATGGATGTGGTTGCAATTGTTTCAGCCCCAGTGAAATTCGATCCTTTTCTTCATTGAAATCCAATACCATCACTTTGAGTGTTTCATCGTACGATACGATTTCCGAAGGATGGCTCACCCGTCCCCAGGACAGATCATTGATATGGAGTAGACCGTCCACACCACCGAGGTCGATGAACACACCAAAATCAGTGATATTTTTCACTGTGCCTTCCAAAATTTGACCCTTGGCCAAATTATCGAGGATCTTCTGACGCTGCTCTTTCATCTCTTCTTCAAGCAAAACGCGGTGAGAGACGACGATATTCTTGCGCAGATTATTGACTTTCACCACCTTGAAATCCATCGTTTGGCCGATGTAGGCGTCAAAATTTCGGATGGGCTTCACATCGATCTGGGAGCCAGGCAAAAATGCATCGACCCCCCCCAGATCGACCACAATGCCTCCTTTGATTCGACGGGTGCATTTACCTTGGATAATCTCGCCTCGCTCGTAGGAGGCCAGAATTCGCTCCCATGCGTGAATAAAATCAACTTTACGTTTCGATAGAATCAATCGGCCTTCGCTGTCCTCAATCGTATCAATATACACTTCTATATCGCTGCCGACCTTAAGCTCTTCAGGATTGCTGAATTCCTCAATGGGAATTGTCCCCTCGGATTTGAAACCGATGTCGACGGTGACTTCGCGAGTCCCGACCGAGAGGATCTTCCCCATGACGACCTCTCCTTCGACGTAATCGCTAAGGGTCTCCTCGTAGAGTTTGCTCAATTGATCGAACTCTTCGTTGGAGTACTCTTTTTCGTCCTTCAGTTCCTCTAACTTCACAATCGCAGGTGCTACTGGCCCACTTTGACCTTGTTGCGCTACATTGGTTGGCGTCGAATCACCTCCTTGATTGTTTTTTTGTTGATCCACCATCTCGCCTTCGATCGGCTGGGTGGGATTCTCGGATTGTGATACCATTTAATAATACCTCCTGAGTTGTGTTAAGCGATTCTGCCTTCGCAGAATCCATTGTGTGAATGGTTCATGGTTTTGATCACTGATGTGACCGGGAATTAGAATTGATTTATGAAAAAATTTTTTTTATTTCTATACCCCCGCTGTAGGATTTCCATTCGCTGACAGATTCGATGGGATTGGTCTCCCTGTGCTTTTCAGCGGCTATATTAGCAGTGAAATGGAAACATCCAAACTTGCTTTTTGAATCTAATCAACACTTAAAGGACCTCGTGCCGTTATTGGAGCTTTCAGCGTTCGCTGAGCGCCCGCTGCCATTGGTCGATCACAAAATCGACCTGCTGCTCGATGGTCAAATTTGATGTGTCGAGGACGATTGCATCCTCAGCCTGGCGCAACGGCCCATTGGCTCGAGTGCTGTCCAGCAGATCGCGTTGTTGCAGCGCCTGAGCCACCTGAGCAAGATCGACTGGTTCGCGACGACGAGAAAATTCTTTTTTCCGGCGTCGCGCCCGTTGCTCCAAAGAGGCAGTGAGAAATATTTTAAGACGGGCGTCTGGAAAAACCACGGTGCCGATGTCACGGCCTTCGGCGACAATTTTCCCGGCAGCACCTGCCTCACGCTGCAATTTCAGCATCCAGTCGCGAACTGGTTTTAGAGCGGCGACATTGGCAACCGCTTGGGACACAGCTTTGCTCCGGATCTGGCGAGTAACATCCTTTCCATCTAAAAGGACGTTAAGCCGTCCACCACGTTGCTGAAGTTGGATGCGGGTATCAGATAGCAACCCATTAAGCTGGTCCTTATTGGTAATATCAATGTCCAAAGTCAAAATCTTTAGGGTTAGGGCGCGATACATCGCCCCAGTGTCCAGATAGGTGAAGTTCAATCGCTCGGCTACGAGGCGAGCTGTGGTGCTCTTGCCAGCGCCTGCCGGGCCATCGATCGCGATCACATCCAGTAAACGCTCAGTCATATTTTCCCGCGGCCATCGCCCTCAATGCCTTTACCTCTTGTTCACTTAAATAGCGCCATTTTCCAGGTCGCAATTTCCCAACCCCCACCGATGCAAATCGGGTTCGCACCAGCGATACAACTTTATATCCCATTGCCTGCAACATGCGACGGATCTGGCGTTTTCGGCCCTCATGCAAAGTCAGTTCGACCCTCATCCGATCGCGGCGCAAAATCCTTACCTGACACGGATGGGTCATCCCATCTTCTAATTGAATTCCAAACTGCAATTGCCGGACATGCTCGGTGCGGATCGGCTTATCGAGCTCTGCCTCATAGATTTTTTCAATATCAAAACGAGGATGCAACAACTGGAATGCTAACGCTCCGTCATTGGTAAATAATAAAACCCCCTCGGTATTTTTGTCCAATCGACCCACTGGGAACACCCGAATTTTTTTCGGTAACAGTTCCATCACCGTTTTGCGTCCCAATTCATCCTGCACCGTAGTGACATAGCCAACTGGCTTGTTCATAACGATGTAAACAAATTTATCGGGAGGGGTAATCCGCTGACCATCGACGGTGACGACCTGATTCTGCTCGTCAATCTGGGTGGCGAGCGAAGTGGCAATTTGCCCATCGATCGCGACCCGGCCGGCGCGAATCAGCACTTCGCATTTGCGCCGCGAAGCTAAACCACACCAAGCTAAGAATCTATTCAGTCTCATCATCGCTGCGGGTCACTTCATCCAGGTCGGCGATTCTCTCAACAACCTTTTCATCAACTTCATCGCTATAAAGCGGCAGTTCCTCCTGCCCACTTCCCAGGAGCTCCTCGATCTCCTTTGGTCGCGGGAGATCAGCAATGCTATTGATGCCAAAATATTGGAGGAATTCCTGCGTGGTACTGTACAGCAGCGCATGACCGATTTGATCCGAGCGTCCTGAGATATAAATGAGATTTCGCTCCAACAAATTTTTCACCACACCGTCGGAATTGACGCCACGAATAGCATCAATTTCGGGACGGCTGATTGGCTGCTTGAACGCAATAATAGCTAGCGTCTCCAGCGCTGCCCGCGAAAGCTTTGAGCGGGTACGGCCTTTGTAATATTGCTTGATGTATTGGGCATAATCACTGCGAGTGATAAATTGATATCCTCCAGCTAATCGGGCAATCTTGAACGCATGCCCATGTTGATCATATTCTTCATTGAGCTGAGCAACGATCGTCTCGATATCGGTCGTTTCTAACTCGGAAATAACGCTTTTGATGCGCTGCTCTGTAATCGGCGTATCTGATGCAAAGATCAACGCTTCAACAATAGGCTTTAGTTCCTTATATGCTATCACGCTTCCTCGCTATCCAGATCTCTCCAAAGGTCTTGGATTGTCTGACCAGCAACTCCCCCCGCTTGATCAGCTCCAATAACGCGATGAAAGTGACCACCAGCACAATTCGGTCGTGTTGATGCGCCACCAGATCAAAAAAAGTGATCGGTTTGCCGTTTTCCAATCGTTTCAAAATGTATTCGATCTGCTCTTCCAGGCTGATCTGAATAATTTCCACATGGTGAAAACCTGGTTTAGGCATCCGGTCTAATACTTGTTTGAAAGCGCTGATCAACGAAAACAGGGTCACATCTTCGGTTAATTCGATCCCAGTCTCTTGTACGACTTCTTCGTAATGCCCTCGAGGAAATACATGGCTTTGAGCTTCCTCCAGATCTGCCAGCTTCGTTGCCAATTCTTTGAATCGCTTGTATTCCAGCAAGCGAGTTACCAGTTCCAAGCGAGGATCAACGACCTCCTCTTCGTCCTCAGTCTGCGGCCTCGGGAGCAACATCTTGGCTTTGATGCGGATCAAAGTGGCAGCCAACAAAATAAATTCACTGGCGCTTTCAAGATCGAGCAATTTGATGATTTCAACATATTCCAAATACTGAGCGGTGATCTCAGCGATCGGAATATCGTATATGTCCACCTCATTTTTTTTTATCAAAAATAGCAGCAGGTCTAATGGCCCTTCAAAATTGTCCAATTTTACACGGTATGCCATTGCTATCCGATTTTCATTACTTGGTGGACCTGTGCCATGGTCTCACTGGCAACCCGCTGGGCAACAGTGTTTCCATGAGCGATAATTTCCTTAATCTCTCCGAGATGCTGCTCGTAGTAGCTGCGCTTCTCCCGAAATGGCTCAAGGTAGCGGCTGAGCTTATTGGCTAAGTTTTTTTTACAATCCACACAACCCAGCGCTCCGCTGCGGCAATCTCGTTCGATCTCCGGCACCTCTGCTGGATTGAACTTGCGATGATAGGTAAAGACATTGCAGATCTCTGGCCGTCCCGGATCGCCGCGGCGGATTTTCAACGGATCGGTGATGGCCTGCTTGACCTTGGTCAAGATCTGTTCTGGCGAATCGGACAACAAAATGGTGTTGCCCAAGGATTTGCTCATCTTGCGACCGTCCAATCCCGGCAAACGGCTGAACTCGGTCACTCGTCCCGAGGGAACGATGAACACCTCGCCATAAGTGGCATTAAACTTTCGCGCGATTTCCCGCGTGAGCTCGATGTGGGGTAATTGATCTTCCCCAACTGGTACCAAATGCGCCTTGTAAAGCAGGATATCGGCAGCTTGAAGCACGGGATAGCCCAAATGACCATAGCTCATATTGTTTTCCAGCCCCAGATCGCGCGCCTGTTCCTTCACAGTTGGATTTCGTTCCAGTCGCGGCACTGTTACCAGCATCGAAAAGATCAAATGGAGCTCCGCATGTTCTTTGATTTTGGACTGCACGAAAATCGGGCTTTTTTCCGGATCAATTCCTGCGCTGAGCCAATCTATCACCATCTCAATGGTATTGCGCTCGATGTCTGAAGTGTCCAGATTGGTGGTCAATAAATGCCAATCGGCCACGAGATGAAAGTTTTCATATTCATTTTGTAAACTCACCCAATTTTCTAACGCGCCCACGTAATTGCCCAAATGAAGTTTCCCCGTGGGCCGCATTCCGCTTAAAATCCGCTTTTTCATCCAGGTCGTTCTCCCAAAATCCAGCCAAAACTTGGCAGCGGGAGCATCCCACTGATCTCAACGCAGCAATCAGTGGAGTTCTGCTACCAAAGATTTGACTATATGGTTGATGCAGTGATTGCAGTTGTCAATTCATATAAAGATAGGGCTTCCAGCGATGATCGATGTTGCCAACATAATAGCGGATGAAGAACAGATAATTTGGGCGCTGCGGTTTTTTGGCCAATCGCATCCCAGCCTCTTCAGGCGTCCGATTGCCTTTTTTATTGTTACATTTAACACAGGCACAAACCAAATTTTCCCAACTATCTTCGCCGCCCCGGACCTTTGGAATGACATGATCGATGGTCACCGGCCCGGATCGCGTCCCACAATATTGGCACTGATGGTTATCCCGTTTAATAATGTTCTTCCGCGAAAGGATAATCCGTTTCCGCGGCACATTGATGAAACGAGTCAACCGAACGATGCTGGGCAGCGGATAGCGGTCGCGAACCGAGTTAATATATCCATCATTCTGCTCGACCAGCTCCGCCTTGCCGAGAAAGATCAAAATAATGGCCTTCTTCACATTTGTGATGGTCATCGGCTCATAATTTTGATTCAGCACCAACACATGTGAGTGTATCATATCCATTTCAACGACATCTAATTCCATCGCGATTCTGTTTGTTGTCTCTCAATTTAAGCAAAATTTTCCTCAGAATCAAGCGAATTCTCTTTCTGCCCCCTCTCAAAATTGGACGACCTCACGCTGAGGCAGAATGATCATGACCAAATCTGATAAGGTTGACCATGTTCGTTGATTTAAAATCTCATTTAGCAATCAAATCGCTCTAATGTTGAAAATTCGGCCCCATCCATGCAAGATCATCGGCCGCGATGCGAATCTTCGGCTGAGATGCGAGCTGCATCTCCTCGATGCATTGATGACCCTATCTGCCATCAACGTCTCCCGATCGGTTGCGAATCTTAGCTCATTCATGCTATCGATCGGTTGGAACCACTGAGCTTGTAATGCCGCTTAGCAGCTAACAGGCAATTGGGGCTCTCCAAATTCGCCACTGACGATCTTTCAATTGAGCGATCCGGTCCCTGATGGGCTAAAATTTTTCAGCCTCATCGATCAGCATGATGGGAATATCATCCTTGATATGGTATTTCAAGCGGCACGCATGACAAATTAATTTTTCATTCTTCTGATCGTATTCCAACTCGCCCTTACATTTCGGGCAGGCAATAATATCTAACAGTTCCTTCTTCAGCATGACCTTGTGCTCCTTATTGACTAACGTCCCAACACGACACCCAATTTCATATGTTCTACTCGCATGAAGTCTCAATTACATTTTTATATTGATCAAACATTCCGCTGGTGGTAGCAAAACAGTTCAAAGCCCCCCGTTTATTAAAACAAAACGCAATCGCATCAGAAAGTTGGTTTGCTAACCAGCATTTCATTAGGTTTCGGTATAAAAGCCCATCCGGCCAAATTTTTCAACGCGGTTTCGGATCAATTCATCGATTGGAATTTGCTTTAGTTCCTTCAATTCTCGCAAAATCGTCTCTTTTAAGATCTCAGCCGCTTTGTCGACATTCCGATGCGCACCGCCTGGGGGTTCAGGGATGATGGCATCGAGAATTTTCATCTCCAATAAATCAGCCGAAGTAACTTTCATGGCTTCAGCCGCAAGATTGGCCCTAGCACTATCGCGCCACAAAATCGCCGCACATCCCTCTGGGGAAATCACGGAATACCAGCCATTCTCCATCATCAATAGCCGATCCCCAACGCCAATGCCCAAAGCTCCACCACTGGCACCTTCACCAATGACAATCACCAGGATTGGCACGGGCAAATGGGACATCTCGAATAAATTCCGGGCAATAGCCTCTGCTTGTCCTCGCTCCTCGGCGCCAATTCCAGGATATGCCCCGGGTGTGTCGATAAGGCTGATGATCGGCCGCTTAAATTTGGCGCCGAGCTTCATAACTCGCAGCGCCTTTCGATAGCCCTCAGGGTGAGGGCTTCCAAAGTTACGATACAATTTCTCCTTGGTCGTACGACCCTTTTGTTGGCCAATTATCACCACTGGTTCATCATCGATCTCGGCCAAACCGGCCACGATTGCAGGATCATCCCCAAAAGCCCGATCACCGTGCAATTCAATGAAATAGTTGGTGATCCGTTCGATATAATCGAGCGAATAAGGCCGCTGCGGATGTCGGGCTAATTGGACCCGTTGCCAACGCGTCAGCTTCGAATAGATCTCACCGCTGAGCTTTTGCGCTTTTTCTTCTAGCTTGGCGATTTCTTCCGAGACTTCTTGGTCGTAAATCACCGCATAAGACTTTAGCTCTGCGATTCGCTTCTCCAATTCCACCAGGGGACGTTCGAATTCTAATGTGTAGCGTTCCATAGTTATATCTTCACAATCGTTCTGAAAATGATTTCTAAATCTAATAACAACGAATAATTTTTCGCATAATAGAGTTCGTAGTTTGCTCGAATATCATTTGCGGATTCGTCCAATCGATTTATCTCTCCAACACCAATCAAGCCAGGTTTTAAGTTTAGCCACGGGTGCGGGGCATTGGACTCATTGACAGGTATGATCTCACTGCCCACCAAACTCAATTTGCCCATCAATACATACCACCAATAAGGCAAGCGCCTCTGTCGTTCCGTCAACTCGTTGTGAACCAATTGGCAAATCTTGAGCCGATTCCCATTGGCGCTATAGATCTGTTGCTGTTCAAGGCGTGCCTGCTTCAACCATCGCAACCAAAGCATCTCAGGGAATACAATCATCAGCATCGCGCTTGAAACAATGATATCTAACAAGCGCTTAAAAAAAAGATTGATTGGCCGATTCAATTGATACTCGATATCCATCAACGGTAGATCGCCAATATACTCCAGCGAAGCTTTCCCGATGATCACATCCATGCTACTGGGAACCATTTTGAAATTTAGCGGCCTTCTGCCAGCGTGGGCAATGATCTGCAGGATCTGATCATACGAGATTTGTTCGGTGGAAAAAATAATTTCCTGGGCCTTGGTTTGTTGTACGATGCTATCAAAGTATTGTAGATTTCCCCATATCGGTATCGAGCTATCACCAGAAGGGGCGCCGTCAGGAGCTATAATGCCACAAATTTCATATCCCGCATCAATTCGGATCCGAAGCTTATTGGCAATTTTCAATCCTGAAGCCACTGGAGCAATGATCAACGTCCGTCGGCCTAATATAGATTTCCCTGAAAAACGTTTTACTGCGGCGATCGGCAACCGAGATAATAACTTTAGCGCCAGACGCCAGCCAGCTAAAAATATCACATTCAATGTGCCAGCGATCAACACCACTGCCCGCGAGAAAGCGTATTGATTGAAAAAAAAGGTCAATGATGCGTTCATTACTAGACCCACCATCACCCCATAGCTAGCGCGGAATGCCGAAAACTTTTTTCGGCCATAAGCCCCGGCCATCGCAAGCGAAAGCATCCAAATTGTCCCATAAACGATCATTACGATCCAGTAGGATCGCAGATGCCTGCCAATGGTATGAAATCGGATTTCGATAGCCAGAAGCATGGCAATCTGAATGAGAACCAGGTCAATAATCCCTGGGGCTAAACGACGAAAAGCGCGGGCAGCAAAGCTAATCCCAGCGCGCAACCAGATGCCCACCATCAAAAACCACTGCGGAACATGCCAATAGCGATGTTGATAATGCTTTTCGACAAACAACTTCATGGCTCGATAGAACTGAAGGGTCAAGTCCACCGTACTGTTCTTCGAGCTTTCCCCCTTGAAATGAATGATTTTGGTGGTTGGCAAATAGTATATTTTCCAGCCCGCCTGACGAATACGATAGCACCAGTCCAAGTCCTCGCCATACATGAAGAACGATTCGTCCAATAACCCAATTCGCTTTACGACTTCGGCGCGAAAGAACATGAATGACCCAGAGATTGCCTCTACTTCATAGGTCTCATCTGGATCAAGATAGGTTAAATTATAACGGCCGAATAGTCGGGATCGAGGGAATAGCCGGCTCAAACCAGAAATTTTCGTAAAAGCCACCCACGGCGTGGGAAAACTCCGACGACATGGAAGCTGCAAGCTCCCGTCCGGGTTCAAAATCTTGCAGCCCACCATTCCGCATTCGGGATGAGCTTTTAAAAAGTTCAGGATGACCTCGAAAGTATCCTCCTGAACAATAGTATCGGGATTGATCAATAAAATATGATCACCCTGGGCTTGGCGAATCGCCTGATTGTTGGCACGGGCAAATCCCACATTCTCAACATTCGCGATCAGCTTGACATCCGGAAACTTCTGTCGAACCAGCTCTACACTGCCATCGCTTGAGGCGTTGTCCACAACTATGATTTCTGCTTTAACATTGCGACATGCTTTCTTGATCGATCTTAAGGATTGCTCGAGGAACTCCTTAACATTAAAATTAACGATGATGACCGATAAATCCATCTGTGTATTCGCTTCAACCAGGTTGATCTTTTTTGCTTTTTATATCATTCCCCCTACCAAGGTCACTGCTGGCTCAGCACTCGCCAATTCTTCGTTGTCTTTATATCCATGGATGAGCAACTGAAAAATCAATCCCATTGGATCGCATTGATCATCTCCAAAAAATGAAATGAAACATACTAAAATTTTCTATAATAGTCAAGATTAAATTTTGCAGGCCAGTGTCGGTCATCTGACATGAAGAGAGGAGGGCCGGGGTGGTATCACATCATCACAAATTTATTACCATAAACGATGGGGGATAATCACCATAAACAAGCAAAATCCAACGTGTGAGCCTTATCCTTTGTGATATTTTGTCCCCCGGATGATCGTAAAAGCGCGATAGAGCTGTTCGAGAAAGATCAAACGGATCATTTCATGCGTGAAAGTCATTTTCGAGAGGCTTAATACATATTTAGCAGACTTCAATACGGTATCCGCCAGTCCTAGCGCTCCGCCAATCACAAAACAAAGTGCTGCGGCGCTCTCGTTCATCTTTTTCTCAATGAAGCCAGCGAATTCGATGGAGCTTAGTTGCGTTCCTCGTTCGTCTAACGCAATGATCTGGTCGCATGGTCTCACCTGGTCAAGTATTCGCTCTGCTTCTTTGCACTTGGCAACTTGTTCATTGATGTTTTCTGTGAGTTTCTCAGCTTTCACAACCACTAGTTCGACCGGACAATAATGCGTTAAGCGATTGAGCATTTGTTGCTCTCCTTCATGCAGAAACGATTCTTTGGTTTTTCCTACCACGATAATTTTGATTTTCATTGCTTGTTTCATCGATTGCTATGATAGGTTCATAACAAAAAAGCCTCAACAAATCGATTGTTGAGGCTTTTCACAGTTCAGTAGATTTTTACTTCCTGATGACGTTTGTTGCCTGCAAACCTTTTTCAGTCTCTTGGACTTCAAACTCCACGGTTTCGCCCTGCTTCAAGGTTTTGTAGCCCTCGGCATTAATCGATTTGTAATGCACGAAAACGTCTCCTCCAGATTCACGCTGGATAAAGCCATAGCCTTTGGAAGCGTTAAACCACTTCACAGTTCCTCGTTCCATGAAACTGACCCTTTTTAATAAATCAAAAGTTGAAGACCAATTTCTGGCTTTCCTTCTTCGAACTGCGAGGGGAGTTAACCCTTCAAATGTTTCGGAGAGAAAAACGCCGAACTGGTACTTAGTGAATTGCAACAATAAAAGATATAATTAATTTTTCTAAAAGTCAAGTAATTTTTACTTAAAATAGTTGAATAACTCCGTTGCATCATCCCTAACAAGATTTATTAAATGAACTGCTGGATTGTAGTGTCGAAAAAATCCCCAGCGCGGAGCAATGCTTGAGATCTCTCTAGCTGTTTTTATTGGTGCGTGAACGAGAATTCAATTTATTGCCATTTCCACCGGCCAGTTGGCGGGAAAAAACTGGAAGTCTAATAATCGAACCATAACCAGATTCCTCACTTCGTTCGGAATGTCATTTTTGATTCAAATTTGATGATTTTCGTCCAAGCATTATTTATATGGAATTTTTTCGACTCAATTCCATGATTACAGATCCACATCGCAAAAAGATCCATCGGTTCGGTCTTGAGATCATTCATTACTGCGACAAATTAATTGGCTCATCAATCGATCTTGCTGAATGATGCGCTTTGCGATTTGTGTCACTTTTCATTTGCCAAATCTCAAGGAGTCTGGCTCTTCATCGCTGATTGTTTCTCTGAACGCCTGAGAGCACTTCCCGAGGGATTGGCCCAAAGTCCGATGCAGCACAATTCTCTTGTACCTGTTGGCTATTCTTGGCTCCTGGGATCGCGGTATGACAGGCAGGATGCGAAAGGCAGAACCTCAAACTCACTTGGCCCATCGTTTGATCAGGATAGCGATCGAATAGCGGCTGCCATCGTTCAAGCTCCGCTAAATAATGCTCAAGCTTTTCGGGTGAAAGATTGAAGCGACGATGATCATCCTCGCGAAATCTACTGTTGCGATCGAATTTTCCCGTCAGCAAACCAAATAGCAGCGGGATGCGAACAATTACACCGATCCCATAGGCCATTGCCTTCGGAAACAATACCCGTTCTGCTTCTCGTTCCAATAGATTGTATCGAACTTGAATGCAGTCGATCAACTCATGATATTGATCCAACAAGAACGCCTGTTCAGTCTCCTTGAAAGACTGGACACTCCATCCTGCATAACGAATTTTCCCTTGCTGTTTCAATCTCTCCAACGCCTCCCAGGGATCTGGCCGCAGAAGTTTTTCCGTATCTGGACTATGAAGCTGCAAAATATCAATCGCTTCAAGCTTCAACCGTTTCAAGCTCTGTTCTGCTGCCCAGATAATATAGTCTCGATCTGCATTTTGGCGGATCGGGCCATAGCCTCGATCGTCTGCTGCGGTGCTATGGTAAAAATCATTGCCTGCTTTGGTGGCGATGATCACATTTCCTTTGCCCCGCGTTTCAATCACCTCAGCGATCAATCGTTCCGAATGTCCAAAACCATACACATCAGCCGTGTCGATCAACGTTACCCCATGATCAAGCGCCTCGGATAATGCCCGTTTCGATTGTTCATCATCCGTAGGACCCCAATTCATACCACCGATTGCCCACGCACCAAATCCAATGGTTGATACGGTCGGGCCTCGTTTACCAAGTTGAACGTATTTCATCTGAACACCTCAGCTTATTTTATTCATCTTTTCTTTTCGCAGCGATAAAAATTTAGTTCAAAACTTTATCTCATGATATCAGTCGTCGCTCCTGCCATTGGCAATTTGAACACTGATAAGCTGGCTTTTTATTGATTGAAAAAACCAAACCATGCTGAATTTCCTCAGCAACTCTTTATGAATGTATTTTCAATAAACCATAGAGTGGCTGCTATTACCAGTAGAGAAACTCCAAAGCTGTGAACCGATATCTCGGAATTGGATGCAAAAGACACTTGATTTGATTCATGATCAGATCAAATTGGTTCGATTCAAAATTCACTCAATTACGATTCCAATAAAATTGGACACCTATACGTTTTTCCGGACTGTTTTTAATAAGATCAAAATTAAGAAATAGACAGATGACGTAATAATACTTTGACCAAACGAGATGAATGAAGGATATAAAAAACGTGACCAAGAGAGTGACTGGACCATTTTTCAGTTTGGTTGGCCAATTTAAAACAAATTTTTTGGCATAATTTCAAAGAACAAAAAGCTTGCCTTTTAAAATTTTTCTGCTAAATTTGCGCTTTATGAAACCAGCATTAATTGTTCATGGAGGTGCCTGGAGCATACCAGCCGAATTTGAAGCTGCCCACTTGGCTGGCGTTACTTGTGCGATTGCTGAAATTTTCCCTCAACTTCAAAAAGGGATGACCGCTCTGGATGCAGTAGAGGCCGCAGTCAAAATTTTGGAAAAAGATCCGACCTTTGATGCTGGCCGAGGAGCATTTCTGAACGCACGCGGTGAGATCGAGCTGGACGCCATGATCATGGATGGATCGACTCTTAGGTTTGGTGCTGTTGCAGCGGTTCAGAACATCCTGCATCCAGTCGCCCTGGCCCGCATGATAATGGAGAGCACAGAACATTGCTTTCTTGTTGGCAAAGGAGCACAACTTTTTGCCCAACAGATGGGGATCGAACTTTTGCCTGTAGAACGATTGTTGACTGAAAGAGAACTCCAGTTTTACGAACAAATTAAAAATGACCCTTCCTTTCATTGCTATCAGCCATTTGAACCGCATCCTAATGGAACCGTTGGCGCAGTAGCATTTGATATTTACGGCCATTTGGCGGCCGCCACATCAACGGGAGGGACACCGCGGAAGCTACCAGGGCGGGTAGGTGATTCACCGATTGTAGGTGCTGGCGCCTATGCTGATGATCAATTGGGAGCTGCCTCCGCCACGGGCTGGGGAGAGTCGATCATGAAAGTGCTGATGACCAAGACCGCTTGCGACCTTTTAGCTGATGTTTCAGCACGAGATGCTGCGCAAACAGCAATCGAGATTTTGGGTCAGCGAGTTAACGGCTGGGGTGGGATTATCCTCATCGATCGGAATGGCCAGTATGGGTTTGCTCACAATACCAGCAAAATGGCGTTCGCCTATATGGAAGAATCCGGAGAGATCGTCGCTCGCATTCGATGCTGAATATTTGACCTCCTCTGCTAATAGGAGATAAGCTGTACGATACTCGTGAAAAAAGCAATTGATTTCCAATTATTGTCTGCTTAACCTCTTCCAGCAGCTCTTCAACCGAATTATTTCTTTCTGATCCGATTCTCGAAAGAGCTGGTGAATAAAAGTTGGATGGTTAATTGGATCTAATCGTTGGGATCGCGCAATGATCTGATCGCCATAAAATGCTTCGCCGCGAAAAGCGATCTCCAATTCCTCTGGCTCATTGTGTTTCCAAATTTCAGAAGGGACTGCTTCCAATGCCCATTCGATGGATCGAACATGATTGACATGCCGATTCACATCGAGATCGGCCAGCCGAACTCGGAATGGCAATTCAATTTCTGGATGGATGACCTCTGGGAGCGCCTCAAATGCATCCTCAATAGCGCGATTCGATCGGCGGGCATAATGTGGTAGATGATCTTCCAGACGTACGGCTTGCTTGGTTCTCAAATCTATGAGCAACCAGGAACTGGTCGCTATTGCAATCGGTTCCTCGCGATGATTCAGGACTTCAAACTCGCGGAGAGCAAATAAATTGATCTTCGCTGAAGGCCATGTGCGGATGACCACCTTTTCTCCCCACGCCGGATAGCGAAAAATCTTGACATGATAACGGGACAATACCCAGGTCAAATTTTTGGCAATCAGATTTTTTACTGAAACGCCCAAGCGACTGGCGTGTTGGCTGGCGCTTTCTTGCAAATAATCCAACAATGACGACAGTTTTATTGTGCCGCGCGACCCGACTTCATAAGCTCTGACCTGAAATTCCTGCTGGTAGATCGCTTCCAATTTAGCTCCTGTCCATTTATCCGTTGTCATACATTTCTCTTATATGCGACAAGTTGTCCCACCAATCTAAATTTCTACACTGCCGTGGATGCAAACTTCATTTGATCGATGAAATCATAAATAGTTCATCTTCGATTGTCTTCCGACCAAGCCTTCCCTGTTCGCTAAAAAGTCAGTCTAAAAAGTGAAAAAATCGACCGGTTGTTTCCTTGCTAAAGTAGTCCAATTTGTTGAAATTTAATCGACACTAAATTAGCAAGCGATTGGTCAGTGGCTATTTTCGGGCAACCTGTAAATTAAACCATTCATGTTCTAATTTATCCCAGATCATCTTGACTTCGAACGCTCGAGCTTCCCTTGATTTAATCTCGCATCGGATCTTCGGAGCAGAAAGGCAAAGGTGATCCCAGCAAAGCCCAACAACGAAAAGATCCACATCCCAGCAGTATAGCCTTGGGTGATGTCGTTTACCTTGCCAATCAAAATATTAAATCCAAACAATCCGATGTTTTGAATCATGGTCATAAGACCGTAAGCAGTACCCAATCGTTCTTTGTCTACAATCAACGCCACAGAAGGCCACATCACGGCTGGGATGAGCGAAAAGGCGATTCCCATCATTGCCATTGGAATAATAAGATAAATTGGGATTTCCGATTGGATGCCGAAAAATTCACTATGAAGGGAAATGACTCCGTGAATGCCAAAAGGGGCCGCCAGATCGATCTTATAAGCCATTACCAGATAGACAGGAATGATAAGCAACGAACCCAGCATCATCATCGTGGTTCTGCGCCCGATGCGATCGACCAATAGCCCGAAAAGCGGCGTGAAAATCATCGCAGCCAAGGTGAGCAAGCTCGAAAGATTGCCGCCGACCTCTCGCGTCGTTTGATGGACTTCCTGGAAAAATTTAATGGCAAAAGTTTGAAACGGGAACATGGCGGAATAGAACGTGACGCACAGCGCACTGATGAACCAGAACGATGCGCCAAATTGAAAAATTTGCTGCAATTCAACCTTATCCGTCTGGCCGTCTCTGGGAATATCATACCTCTTAATGGCATAACTATCCATCAAGTAATATATGACAATAAAAACCACGGCTGAAACTCCAGCAGCGACAGTGATCAGAAGCGGTTTTTGCCACGTCGCATAAAGCGACCGAGCCCAGGTTGGGGAATTCAACGCCATGAATGATCCAAGCCGCGCTACCGTTAAATTCAAGCCAAAGGCAAACGATAGCTCTTTGCCGGTGAACCAGCGCGCGATAATCGTTGTGATGGCTACAATCATGGACTCAGCACCGATGCCGTATATGAATCGGCCAGCCGCCATGAGATAGATATCCCCTTTGAGAGCGGTTACAGCGCTTCCAATCATCACCAGCATTGCAAAAAGAAATACCGAACGCCTCGTCCCGATCCGATCGATGATAATTCCTCCGATCAATACCATGATGATATTCGGGAAACTATATATGGCGTTGAGCAAACCGATATTGGCATCGGAAAATCCTAATTGGGTTTTTAACAGGTCTGCCAGCGGGCTGATGCTGTCATAGATATAATAATTGCCAAACATCGCCAGACTTATGAATAGCAGGATCAACCAGCGAAACAATGGCTTCGGCTGCATCTGTTGGGAAGCGAGAGAATTCGGAGCGCTCATGTGGATCCTTTCTCTTATGTGAGTAAGTAAGATTGATTTCATGGATACTGCTTTTATAAAAAATTGGCTCTAATTTATCTCAATCAAATGAGAATGTCAAGCGATTTTTTAGCGGAGAGCAACAGTAATCTATGTTTATTAAGATTTCAGCTTAATGATGCTATTGGATTCGTTGATACTCTTTAAGATGGATTGTCATAGCAGCAGGAAATTTTCTCTCTCCTTTTAATTGAAATTCTGTGCAATATTTTGCAAATTGAGCTGCTAATTTTTGCATAGCAGGGCTTAAATTGGTTTTATTGCTTTGCTTTCCAAGTGCTATCTAATTGAAAATTTGAGGTTATTTTTTGTTATGCTTTTGGTATAATAATTGCCAATTTTTAAAGATCGAAAATTCAAAATAGGACACTAAAATCTTCATCATTCAGAGACTTCCCAATAGCTGCTTCGACAACATGATTCAGTCAACAAAGCATTTTTCCTCGAGAGGGGGTGATACGAAATATTCATCTGGTTATGAATGCTATTAATGTTTAGCAAATCGAGGCCATTGTTATATGGGGTAAATAGCCTCGTTTCGGAGCGGCACATCGATGGTGATGAGCTACGGTTTTCTTTGGGATTATCTTGGAGGAAAGACGATCACTTATTCAAACCACGCGGCTCGGCTGAAAGCAAACGATTCGGATTCAGATTCTTCGAATTTAGCCTGGAAATCAATCCTTACATCTAATACCACAATTGTTTGTTCGAACATTCAATATCCCAAGATTGAAACCGGTTGATTTTTGAGCGATGAAGGCAGCTCTGGATCGAGATAATTTGTGCTGACTCCATGAACTTAATTCTTTTCAGCCATGCAATTTCAAGGAGGAAAAAATTATGATGAAAATTTGGTCTATTATTATTTTGCTCCTGCTCATTCCGATGATCGGAATTGCCGGAGTCACTGGCAAAATATCTGGCAAGGTAGTGGACAAGGAGACCGGCGATCCATTGCCTGGAGTCAATATCACTATTCAAGGGACGACCATGGGTGCAGCGACCAATTCGAACGGGGAATATTTCATCATCAACGTCCCAGTCGGCACTTATACGTTGGTCGCTTCGATGATCGGCTATAAGCGGGTGGAAAAAACCAATGTTCGGTCGGTCCAAGATCTAACCACCGTGGTCAATTTTCAACTGGAGAGCACAGTGATGGATTTGGGTGAAACTGTGACGATCACAGCCGAGCGCCCCATGGTCCGCACCGATGCGACCGCCTCGACGCGCGAAGTCGAAGGGGATCGGGTAATGCTTTTACCCAAAGTGGATACATTTGAAAAGGCCATCAGTTTGCAGGCTGGAGTGGTTGGTAGCAATGTCCGCGGCGGTCGTGACACAGAATTAACCTACATGGTCGATGGAATGACCGTGGAAGATCCGCTCCAAGGCCGTGTCGGGGCAACGATCAATCGAAACGCCGTCGCTGAAATTGTGCTCATGACTGGCGGTTTTAGCGCCGAGTACGGCCAGGCAATGTCAGGAGTCGTTAATCTGGTCACCAAAGAGGGCGGCAATAAATACAGTGGTCAACTCCGTTATACTACCGATGAGCCGTTCGATGAACGAACTTTCTCGGCGAACGATAATACATATGAATTGAGCTTCGGTGGACCAACCCCGTTCTTCCGTCCGTTGAAATTTTTCTTATCAAGCCGCGTTTTTACGACAGACTGCAAGGGCAGCAATGCCCAAGGGGATAATCCAGGCCCAGGGTATAAGGTATTGGATCCAGCGGGCAATAATCTGGGATGGTATCCGCATAACTCTGAACAGCAGTACAGCATGCAACTGAAGCTCACCTATAACTTCACGCCAGATATGAAACTGACCTTCGGCGGTTTCAAGTCTCGCGATCAATGGGATTTTTATGACTGGGGTTGGCGCTACACTACTGATTCGACCGGTTATGATGCGTTTGGCTGGTCGCTTACACCCAGCACGAGCATGTTAGATCATTATCATTCGCGAATGTTGGAAAGCTCCCAATACAAACTCACCTGGACCCATACATTAAGCAGCAAGACGTTTTACACGGCGAATATCACCTATTTTAACAATTACGATAATACCGCCAAACGCGAGCTGCGCGAGCAAAAAGATCGGTTCTTGTCGCTCTTCGAAAACTGGTGGGAAGATTTTCGGTTCATCCCGATTGAGAACCGGGATAGCGATGGAGATGGCGTGTGGGATCAATTCTCCTATCGTCAAAACGGCGCATCCAATACGCCGCGATTCCCCTGGGGCAATCCTTATGGGATCTCCAACGTTTTTGTTGGCGGCGGCGATACGCGGCTGGGAGCTCGACTCTATAAGAGCCAATATTTGGCGACCAAATGGGATTTTGTCAGCCAGGTGACGGTGAACCATCAGATCAAATTCGGATTTGAATATTTCACGCACACGATGGAGAAAAATTATAACTCGCTACCCTGGGATCCAGTGCCATTTCAGGACATCTATAAATACGAGCCAAAGACCGGAGCAGTTTACTTGTTGGACAAAATGGAATGGCGCGGACTGGTGGTGAATGCTGGACTTAGACTGGACTATATTGATCCCCAGGCGCGAGTTCGGGTTGACGTACTAAATACCAGCCCGGATGCCCCATGGACTGATGCCAAGGTGAAATGGCAGTTGAGCCCTCGATTGGGAATCTCCCATCCAATTTCTGAGAAAACTGTGATGCACTTCAATTATGGGTGGTTCTTCGAAGAGCCGCGCTTCAACAGTTTGTACGACTTTGTGGTGATGCCGCCTCAATTGCTCCGACGAGGCAATCAATACCTGGGCAATCCCAATCTGGAAGCACAGAAAACCAAAGCTTGGGAGTTTGGCGCTGCGCATCAAATCACCAATAATCTTAGCTTGGACATTACTGGATATTACAAAGACATGTACGACGTGGAAGGCATTCGCTTCGTGCCAGCCATCCCCAATACCTATTCGGTGTTCACCAATTCCGAGTACGGCAAAGCTTATGGGATCGAGTTCACGTTGAAAAAGCGATATAGCGACAATTTCAGCTTTGATTTGAACTACACCCTGGCTTGGGCGCGAGGCACCAGCTCCAACCAGTTGCAACATTATCAATTAGTGACCAACGGCCCACCTGATCCTTACACGGGTCAAATGAAGGTCTATCCGCAACTGGATTATTGGTTGGATTTCGACCAGCGGCACACTGCGAACTTTGTGTTCGATTATCGCTTGCCAGAAAATGCTGGGCCGACGCTGTTCGGCTATCATGTCTTGGAAAATTTTGGTTTGAATCTAATCTGGCGTTATCATAGTGGTCGTCCCTATACGCGAGAAGACAGCCGCGGTAATCAATTGGGTGATTTTAATGGCGCTCGGCAGCCGTGGTACATGCGAACCGATGCCCGGATCAATCGAGATTTTACGATCCTGGGGGTGAACACCTCGCTATTTGCTGAGATCGAAAATCTATTCAATGAGCGGCGAGCAACAGCAGTTTATGCACGCACTGGCAGCGCTTATTGGAACGGAATCGTTTATCCCAAAGGCTCTAGCACTTTCTACGAAGGGACTCCTCAATATGACGTCAATGCAGATGTGGGCATCAAAGAATGGGATCCCCAGCCGTTCAATGAAAAAGGCTTACGGCAACAGCTCGATCCAGTGGATTTGAATGGCGACGGCGACTTCGATGATATCAT
The DNA here is from genome assembly GCA_034506395.1 of candidate division KSB1 bacterium. Lineage (NCBI taxonomy): Bacteria > Pseudomonadati > Candidatus Zhuqueibacterota bacterium. The sequence continues at coordinate 45,535 of JAPDPQ010000019.1, forward strand.
TGGTGCCAATGATGGCAAGGTTACTCCAGAGGAATATTACAACGCTTATTTGCGATACATCAATGATTCGTATCGTCGTAAGACCAATTTCATGCGCGGACGCCGGATCTGGATCGGTTTCCAGCTCTATTTCTAACGGACTGCTCACGGGAGGTTTTCTCTTCCGTAATTAATAAATCATAAATTACTTTATGGAGGTGAGAGGATGAAGCAAAACTCTCGATTATGGTCAATCCTAATCATTCTTATAATGACCGGAGCCGTTATGGGTGCTTCCACGGCAGCGGCAGCAACCAAGACCGGCACGGCGAAAAATTCATTATGGAAAGCAACCTATCCAGATAACATGTTTGATTTGCGCTACCACGATGTCGGCCAGCTCTACCTTCCCATTACAAATTTCGGCATTCATGGTCATGAGGTGAGCACTGGTAGCGCTGGCGGTATTTGGCCGAAGGGTTCTGGGCAGGCGTATATTTTCGGTGCTGGCATCTGGATCGGCGCAATTAAAAATGGCAAAAAACTGGTATCGGTCGGATATAACCCCAACAGTGGTCAGAGCGAACTGGTCCCTGGCTTTGAGCTTGATCCGACCCATAATTATAACTTCAACAATACTGGCGTTCGGGTATTGCTGAGCACCGACTATCCCGATCGGTTTCTGGCGGAAGGAATGCCCGAATGGCCCTTTGGTTACTATAATCCTGATCCAGATGGCAATCCTGAAACCAATGATGCCGATACCGTGAAAACCTGGGCCGAGGCTGGCGAGGGTTATAAGCCGGTTACCGTCTCGGTTCAGGACAGTTATGCCTGGTTTAGTGATGTCGATCAAACATATAAATTCGATGCCAGCGCGGACATTTTAGGAGTTCACGTGATCCAAACTGGGTATGCCTGGAATTACTTTTTCAACCAGGATTTTGTATTTTTATCATACGATATCATCAATGCATCCAATGACGAGCTGAAGAATATGTATTTGGCGGTGACCTGTGACCCCGATATTGGCGATGCAGGGGATGATATGGTTGGCTTTGATGAATCGCGTAATATGGCCTATGTTTATGACAATGATGGCAAGGAATCGGGGTGGTCAACCCCGCCCGGCTATCTGGGTTATGTTTTCTTGGAGAGCCCGATTGATCCGAATACGGGACAGCAATTGGGCTTAACCGCGTTCCGCATCTTCACCATTGATGTCGACCCGGGGACTGACGTGGAACGCTATGACGTAATCAGCGCCAATGGGACGTTTGATGTGGATACCAGCCCAGCCGACAAGCGGTTCAGCATGCCCACTGGGCCATTTACTTTGAAGCCTGGGGAATCCGCTCGCGTTGTAGTGGGAATCATTTGCGCCAAGGATAAACGATCGTTAGAGATCGCCTGCGATCTTGCTCAGCAGATGTACGATTTGGGGTGGGTGAGCCCAGCACCTCCAGCAGAACCAAAACTGACGCTGATCCCTGGACCTGGGAAAGTCACCATTCGATGGGATAATAAAGCTGAAAATTCGATCGACCCGGTCTCTGGTGAGCGCGACTTCGAAGGTTATCGCCTTTACAAGAGCCGAACTGGGATCGGCCCGTTGGGCAATTGGAAGGTCGCAGATCCGACCACCGAATGGCAGTTGATCGGCCAGTGGGACTTGGCCGATGGCATCACCAAAAATCAGCCAATTAACCCGCTGGATCTATATGATGATGCTCATCCGAATGACAAATATTTGGGCGACGATACCGGTCTGGTGCATGAATATGTGGACGAGGATGTGATCGATGGTGTCGAATACCACTATGCCATCACTTCGTACGATCGGGGTAATGAAGCGATCCGTAGCATCGAGTGCGGACTCATTCTGGGGCAAAATCGAGCCTCGATCCGACCAGGATTTTTCACCATGGGCTATGAGAAGGCAAAAGTATTGAACGTCACCCACGCTGTGAGCAGCGGCACAACTGCTGCGCCACCGAAAGTCGCCATCGTTCCCACTCTGATGGACCAAGTCATCGATGCACGCTATGAGATCAGCTTCAGCTATGTGGGAACCACCAAAACCTTCACGGTCACAAATCTGAACGATAACTCGATTGTTGTTGATAAATCGACTCAGCTCACCGGTGATACCTACTTTAACGGTGTTGTCCTCACGCTCAATGACGTCCCTGCTGGGAATTTTGTCTCTGGCGGATGGGTTGGTACACCGAATACGAATTGGGAAATCGTTAATATTAAACCGATCGTGAAAGTGCCCCATGATTATGAAATCCGCTTCACCCAGGAAGGCACAGCATCGTTGCCAGCGCAACTTGTTCTGCCCTTTGAGGTCTGGCGAATTGATCTGGATGGCGCATATAGAGCAAAGAGCCTGTTCTTCCAGGATAATCCCAGCGATCCAGCCGATAAAAAAGGCAAGCTCAGCAATGGCGATATCATTAAAGTGATGGAGGATTATGTGGATTACATCACTGGGGCTAAAAAAACGGGTTTTACGTTCCAGTTTGAAGTCCGTATTCCCGAAGCGGCAGTCGACCCCGTTCCTGGCACTGTGTTTAAATTTATGCTATCCAAACCGTACAGTCCCAAAGATAAATATCAATTCGAGACCGTAGCCGAAAAGATCAATCCCAAGAAGGAACAGTTGAAAAATATTAAGGTCGTGCCTAACCCCTATATCGTGCGCAACACTTGGGAGCGCAGCGGCGATTATGCTCGTTTGATGTTCATCAATCTTCCCGAGGAATACGTAATTCGAATTTACACCCTCTCGGGAGACCATGTGCGCACCATCGATTCGAAGACCGCTGCAGCGGATAATCTGGAGACTGGCCCAGGGTGGGTCTTTTGGAATCTTTTGACCCATAACGACCAAAAGGTTGTCCCCGGTGTTTACCTATTCCATATTGAAGCTCCTGGAATTGGGGATCACATTGGGAAGTTTGCGATTGTCAGGTAACCCTGGCGTGACGCCATGATTGGATGAATAGCTCGATTATCGAGGAGGATACAAAAATATGAGAAAAATAATCGTGATGATATTGGCCATCAGCCTGATAGGTTCTGGACTGTTGCAGGCGCAATTTTCAAAGCGAGGCACTTCCGGAGCTCAGTTTTTAAAGCTGGGCGTTGGTGCCAGGGCTCAAGCAATGGGTGGCGCCTTCACCGCGTTAGCCAACGACGCGTCGGCGCTGTATTGGAATCCAGCGGGCATCGCTCGAATCCCAAACAATGAATTGATCTTCGCCTATACCGATTGGATTGCAGATATCAATCATGCCTATTTTGGCTTCGTTTATAACGCAGGCCAAATTGGCAGTTTTGGGGTGAGCTTGACCTCCGTCTCCATGGGACAAATGGAAATCACCACGCCAGAAGAACCTCAAGGAACAGGCAATTTTTTCAATGCCTCTGACCTCGCTTTCGGAATAACCTATGCTCGGAACATGACCGATCGGTTCTCTTTCGGAATTCAACTGAAATTGATCTCTGAGTCGATCTGGGATATGAACGCCTTCGGTTGGGCCTTCGATATCGGGACAATGTACGACGTAGGTTTGGGAGGCTTGAAATTGGCGATGAACATGGCCAACTTCGGGCCAGAGCTGCATTTCACCGGTGCTGGGCTGCTCACCCAGTTCAATAAGTTCCCAGAAGCCGGGAATGTCGCCCCAGTGAACGTCTATTATGACACCGATCAATATCCACTGCCGATGACATTTCGGCTGGCCCTCGGCTATGCTTGGGATCCTTTCGGAGATCAGGTGAATGTGACCGAATGCGTCGAGTTCGTCAAAACCAATGACCGCGCCGAAGCTTTGATCGTCGGAGCCGAAACTTCATTGATGGACCTGTTCTTCGTCCGTCTCGGGCTAAATGCAACACCTGATGACGAAAGCGAAGAAGGGCTATCGGCAGGAGCTGGCCTTCGATTGAATCTTGGCTCTTATAAAGGCACATTTGATTATGCATTCACCGATTTCGGCCGGCTACAAGGCATCCATCGTTTCTCGATCGGACTTTCGTTCTGATCAAAATTCCAGAAGGGTTACCAAATTTTTTACATTTGGTAACCCTTCTCTCTCAATTCCTGCCATTTTCGAAATATGTTGCTCTTGCTAAACCCAGCCAAGAATCGTTCGATTAAAACTTGATTCACTTCATAGTTCAACCACTCGTATTCATATCGCCTTCCCATTCCTTTACGCAGCACCAGACCCCTCAATCGAAACCGCGAGAGCAACTCATCGAGCAACAACCGACCGATCTCATCGGGCTTGAGCTTTCGCTCAGCTATCAGCAGACCACCCGCATAGCGGAATCCATGGGCAGCTAAATCAGCATGATCGATCGAGCCACCAGAACCGAGCCAATGCTTGAGGAAATTGACCGCTCGGATCAATCGAAATAGCGTGACCAAATCGGTTCGAGAAAAATGTTCAGTTTCAACCGGGAGCGCGGTCGAGCGATATAGCAGCAAATCAACTCCAGAAATATAGCCTTTCCTCACGCAGTTCTCAAATGTCAGAGCCCCAGGTGGCGGATAGAAAATGCTGGGACCGATTACCACCGGAAGATCGGCTAAAAACAGAATATCCGCCAACATCTGATCCAGCGTATCCTCTGGCAGGCCAAGGATCAAATAGGCGACGACCTTCAATCCATAGTGTTGTGCCCAAAAAACCACTTTGGAAAAATGCTGATATGATTGGTGTCGCGTGATCTCCTGCTGGACCTTGGGGCTGCCGCTCACCAGCGGGATATTGAGCCATTCAAATCCCGCAGCTTTCATGATTCGGACCAGATCCTCATCCAACGAATCGGCCAGCACCCCATTCATCGCTGACAGTTTGAGCGGATAGCCGGAAAAGCGATCGATTACCTTCTGAAACAACTGCTTCGCCCGCTCGCGATCGGCAGTCAGATGGTCATCTTCGAAGTCAAAGTGGCGAATGCCGTTTTTTATTCCCAATTCTATCTCATCGAGCACCCGATCAACCGAGCGAAATCGGACCCTTTTGCCCATCACTTTGGCGATCGAGCAGAAATTGCAATTTTTAGGGCAGCCGCGCGAAGTAATCAACATCGCCATCTTCTCGTTCTGGGTTAGCACGGGAAGATCATCAAGATTTTCAATATAAGTTCGGATAGGATTGACGAAAATCTTCCCATCATCCTTATACGCCAAACCATCAATGGCTTTCAATGCACCTGGGTTATTACTGATCAGGGCTGCGATCAGCTTGAGCACTCGCTCTTCTCCTTCGCCAAGGATTGCAAAATCGAAATAGCCTGATTTCAACACCTCGATTGGCGCGGCTGTGACATGATGCCCCCCAGCTACAATAGGAACCTCAGGAAAAACCGCCTTGCACAATCGCGCCGTCTCTAATGCGGTATTAAAATAAGGGGTGAAATTGCAGGAAATCCCCACCAGATCAGGCTGATAATCGCGAATCCGCTGAGCAATCTGATCAAAATTTAGACCGAAATGCCGATAATGAGTGAACAGCTTAAAGGGACTCAGGTCATTGGGATGGTAATAAGATTTCAGATGAGCGAGTGGTTTAGGAACAGGAATGGTGTGCTTTTGAGGGCTGGCTAAGCAATCCAGCAGATGAGTCTCAAAGCCGGCCCGATCGAGCATCGCCTGAATATATTTTAACCCGAGCGGTTGCTGCCGAATCTCCGTTTGATAGAAATCCTGAATCGGCGGATTGATAAGTAGGATTTTCTTGATCGGATCCATACCAAAGTTGCTCTGAACTGAATTACACCGGCACAAAGTTATGTCGACGGGGCCATTGGATCTTCTCTCGAATCAATCGGAACGTCCGGATCTGGTACGGAGCAATTTCGATTTCAAAGCCATTCTCGGAAAGCTCAATTTGAGATGTTGCTAAATCTCGCTCCAGCAGATCCGTTTCATTCGCTTGGCTGATACTAAAAGCGAACTTAAATTTCGCCTTCGTTGCTTTGCCATGCGTCTCGTAGCAGCGCAGGATCAGGGAATCGTCATCCTCAGATTGTTTAAGCGCCGTAATGATAATGTTCTCTGCCGAACATTGGATAAACGAATGCTCCAGCGGCAATGTGCCTGGGTGCCGATCTGTCATTGCCGCAAGCAATGGCTGATTCAATTCATAACCAGCACGCAGCGAATTGGCTGAGCGCCATTCGCCTGTGTGAGGCAGCAATGCGTATTTGAAATGATGGACGCCTTTATCTGGGATTGGGTCTGGCTCGTAAGAGCAGCGCAGCAGCGATAGCCGTATCTCGGTCTGATTGACATCGCAGCCGTATTTGCAATCGTTCAGTAAGCTCACCCCGTGTTCGGCATCGCTCAGATCCAGCCATTTTTGTGTAGGATATTCATGACCATTGGTTGGCCGTTCAATGGTCCCAAATGGCAGTTCAAAGTGGGCGCGGCTATTGGACGTCAGATTCAGTGGAAATGTGGCTTTCAAAAATAAGTTCCCCGTTTGTCTACTACCGACCTCCTGCCAATCTACAGTGCTGGGAAATTCGATCCGCGCCAATTTGCTGTAAATCGCCACACGCTGGATAAAAGTTGACTGTCGAAATCGGTGCACAATCTGAATCAGATACCGAATCGGCCCCCGCTCCAGAATTTCGATCCTGTCTGGCCGAGTCAACTCGATCGTCTCAGCGATCGGCCCAATCACCCAGGCGGACATGTCATGCGGTTGTTCCTGCAATAATTGAAACCGATTGGCTCTGCTTCCTGGGCGAATAAACTCCTTCCCATCGATTTTTAAAATAACGCTCGAAAGCTGGCCAGACTGCTCATCCAGCGCAATGCGATAATGCTGATTTTCGATGAGAACGTTATTATGGATGATTAGATCCGTTTTATAGCTCGGTTCATGGTCTATTCTGCGCCATCCGTAGGTCTTATATCCCATGGAAGGAACCGTATCGGCAATAAAAATCACTGTTGCGCCATCACACTGACGCTCAATTACTTGGCTCGGAACAATCTGACCATCTCGATTCAAGATTTCTGGCCATTCATTGGATAAAATCGGGAGCATGACACTCACTACATCCGTCCGTTCCCAATTGCTTGGATTAAAAACGACTATGGGGGATGATTCGCTCTTTTCTGTATCGATCTGATTGGCGATCGTTGCGAGGCTCAATTGTAACGCCTGCTGGCCCGCCCGAAGAAACCCATCGGTGATCGGGATTGCTTCCTGATAAGTAGCATGAATCGCTGACCCAGGCAGAATATCATGAAATTGATTGAAGCAAGCGCGCTCCCAGCCCTCATCGAGAATGAATTTGGGATAAGGTAGTTCAAAAGGCAACGCCATGCTAGCATAGAATTCTAACAACGGGAACAGATTTTCACACCGGCGATTGCGCAGTTTGATATCGGCATGGGTTGTATAACAGCCCTCAAAGATGAATTGCAACTCATCTTTGACCACTGGGAGATTGGGATATTTGGCAGCCACCGTGTCAAAATAGTTTTCAACGGTATTGAATTTGATTGATGGAAGATGTGGATTGGCCCCGATAGCTAGCCCTCGCTCGATGTCGCGGGCCGTTGGACCGCCTCCATGATCGCCAACGCCGTAGACGTGCACATAATCCCGGATCCCCTGCTTTCGAAACAGTTCAAAACCATAATTCGGAGTGTCATACCCAATCGAACCGTTGTAATTGGGTGTGGTAGCTGCCAGCACCCGCGAGCCATCCGGCCCTTCCCACCAAAATACATGGGGATTATCTTTGCCGCAACGCATGAAGTAATAATATTTCACACCACATTTCTTGAGAATCTGGGGCATGGTCCACACGTGCCCAAACAGGTCGGGTTGCCAACAGACCTTCGGCTCTACACCGAAGTGTTTCTTTAAGAACCGATTGGCCAAAAGGAATTGCCTGACCAGCGATTCCCCTCCAGCCATATTTTCATCTCCCTCAACCCACATGGCCGCGGTGATCTCCCATTGACCCTTGTGCACAAAGTTCCGAATCCGTTCGAATAAATCGGGGCGCGTCTTCATGACCGCTTTATAGATGGATACTTGGCTCTGCGAAAAGGTGAAAAACCGATATTTCTCCATCAGCTTGGTCATCGTCTCGAAATCGCGCTGACAAATCGCCACAGTTTCGTTCCAAACCCAGAGCCAGTTCATATCGATATGCGCATGGCCGATGAAGTGAATCGTGAAGTTTTTCACCTGCTTGAGGATCGGGGCCAGAATCTTGCCCACCTCAGTCAAAGATTTATTGAAGCCTTCATCATCATTTTCGATATACTTTGTGACGTTCAGTGCCTTCTTTGCTTGTTCAATGAGCTGGCGCCAGCCTTCAGTTTTCTCAACCTGCAAATTTAGCAACTTCTCTGCTATTTGTATCTCTGGGGAGATCCGAGTTGGCTCGATATGCTGGAGTTTCACCCTTCTGAAATCATCCCAATAAATGGCTTTGACCACCTCATTAAAAAATGCCAAGCTCATTTTTACCGTTATTATTTTTGGGTCACCCTCTCGATAAAAAGAGTGGATAACTTCGCCGTTACGTGTGATGCAAATATTTTTGAAACAAGCAATGTAAGTTCCAGCTACTGGCGAGACAACCGCGACCTGGACGCTTTCCACAGTTTCGCCCACCAGATTGGTCAACGCCATTTTGCGGTGATACCAGGTATCCACTGCATCGTAAAGGTTGGTCATCGGATGAGACCACATATCATGCTGGTCGAATACCATAGAATCCCGCATCGCTCGACCAGAGAGGAAATGCACATCCACTCCCGCCTGGCTGAGCGGCGAGCTGAGATCGATGTAAATATCGTACTCGAGAAAATCTCCGGGTTGAATTGTAATGGGATCATTGGCAATGGTAACGTAGCTATAACCTAGGGGATGACCATTGGTCTCGGTTTTAAAGAAAAGCACATTAGGTAGATTCGGCTGGCTCACGCTGGTGTCCCTTTGTTTAATTTTTCGTTCGATTTCTGCAACACAAATCAGTGTCATTCCGAGCAAAGCGAGGAATCTTACAATTCACCAAGCACCTAAATCGCTTCACTTCTTCCTCTGAGGGCTTCAGAATGCCGTAGAACTTTCAATACGGAAAACTTTATTTAAAAAAATTTTTTCCACATGTATTGAAAATTTGATACGAAATGTCTCCAGAATTTCTTGAGATCATGTGGCACTCTCTCGCTCACGAAAATAATTGGCAGGAAAAATACACAAATTTGCAATCAGAATCAAGCGAAAATTCGAGGGAAAATGGGGCAGGCGCGATGCACTCCCACAGAAAAGAAATCCCACAGAAATGACGAAACCTGCTATTAATGAGAAATCTAGTCATGATATGTTTTATTCGGGCATTGCTCAATTCTGTGGGATTACAATTCCGTGCGACAAGAGATCTGTATTTCAAGGGATCATTTCAATTTAAACCTTACGGGTACATGGATCCATGTATCGACTGGCTTTCCTTTTAGCTTTGCAGGTTTCCATTTGACCGAGCGAATGGCCTCCATTGCAGCGTTATTGCAGGCATCATCGACAGTAGAAGAGAAAACCTTTGTCTCTCGGACTTCGCCTTGGTCGTTGATATGAACATTAACAATCACCATGCCCTCGATTTTTGCCACCCGCGCGCTTTCAGGATAAACTAGGTTTTTCTGGATAGCTTCAAATCCTTCCTCTGGAATAGGCGGTTCATCAAACGAGAGTAATTTCATTTCCGCACCCGTTGGTGGCTGAGGAGGAGGTGGTGGCGGACCTTCTCGATCAAAGACCTCTATTTGTTCCAATTTTTCTGTCGGCTTCTGATGCAATTTGAATCCCACTGGAACCGAAACCCAAACAGCCACAGGTTGACCTTTTTGTTTGGCTGGTAACCATTTCACTGCTTTTAGCGCAGCCATCGCCGCCTCATCACAACCAAAAATCTTGTCCAATGACTGAAACACCTTCGCCGAGTCAATCTGACCATCGACGTTGACGTGAACATAAATGATAGCCGTTCCCTCAATGCCAGCCTCCCTGGCTTTCTCTGGATAGATCAAATGCTCTTGAATTGCTCTAAATCCGCCAATAGGCACCGGTGGCTGATCATAAGCAACAAAAAAGCTACTAGTATCTCCAGGTTTGACCCTCTGCTGGGGTTGTTGTGGGATCGTTTTCTGGGCTGCAGCCTCTCGCCTTTCGCTCTCGCGCTGCGGCGTTTCGGTCTGTCGCTGGCAGGACAAGGCAACTCCCAAGACGATCATTGCAATGATCGCCAACTTCTGGAGCAAATTTAAACGGATCATAACGGTCTCCTTTCGATTTAGAATGTAATTGAACCGCTGAAGAATGAGTTTTTTCGATTGATGAAAATAGCTGGTGAGAGCTGGTGCATGACTCCAACTTGCGGTCTGATGAATTGACCTCAAAAGCAATTTGCTGTATTCCACCCGTCTCCCCTGCAGATAATGGATGACAAAATCATCGCAGGCCTGCTCGCGATACCGGGACAATTGCTGATTTGCGATCCAGACCAGTGGATGAAAAAAGAATAAAATCTGAAGTATATTTTGGATCGGGATGATCCAAAGGTCCTTGCGGTTGATATGGGCGTATTCATGTAGCAATAGTGCCTTCAGCTCTCTATCTGGCCAGGAGAGAGTTGCTTCTGGCAGGTAGATTTTTGGTCGCATGATTCCCCAGGTAAAAGGTGCCGAAATGCCTGGCACAACCAACAGCCGTACTCGCTTTGCCCCAAATATATCGAAGCAAAGTCGATGGTAATCGGTCAGCTCGATACCTCTGCCGATGACCTTGGTTCGAAATCGAACGAGCTGATAAAGCCAATAGCCCAACAGACCAACAACAACGCTTCCCCAGATGATCAAAAGATATCCCTGGAAGCTCAATCCAGCAGGCTGATTCGATGCAATCTCAACTTCTGGAAGCATCAGCGTGGGAATCCATTGTGGAACTATCAGCGAAGTTTTCGAGATAAAATTTGGTAGGGCAATTTTTGGGGGTACTAGGACCTTCATCAAACCCACCAACCAAATAAAGTAGAGGAATCGAGCCTGTTGCTTTTTGAACACCAGAGCGATAACGAAGACAAAAGCAAGAAAAAAGCCCCATTGGATCGAGATCATGGTGATGTGATCATACCAGGCTCTGGCAAATCCTTCGATTCTCGCGAGATTAACCGGCATGCTAATCCTCCTCTCTGGCTCGGATAAGTTGTTTGATTTGATCCAGTTCTTCCTGGGATAATTTAGTCGATTCTAATAGAAAAGCAGCGAGTCGAAAGAACGAACCTTCGAACGCCTGCGAGACCAAATATTCAGTGGCATTCTGCCGCAGAAAATTTTTATCGACCGCCGCATGATAATAATTGACTAAGCCGAGCTTCTGCTTTCGGAGTAAACCTTTTTCCACCATCCGATCCATATAGGTCTGAACGGTTGTGTAGGCCTTTTCAGCTTCTGGAAATAAGGTTTCCCATACTTCTCTGACAGACATGACCCCTTTTTGCCAGAGCACCTGCATGATTTGCCATTCTAACTCAGATAGATTCATCTGATTTTTCATATCGCTTCCTATGCAATTAGTAGTTTTACTACTTTTGTAGTAACAAATATAATAAATTTGATATTCATTGTCAAGAAAAATTTTTGAATTTGTTCTTTATTTAACAAAAAAACAGTTGCGCATCGGGCAGAAAAATGTTATAATTAAATGATGCGTAAGAAGGGGTGAATGCCAAATTTGCAAGATCAAATCATTATTTGGAGAAAAGCATGAAAAAAATGTTTTTGGCAGTTGCGATCGGGATCATTTGGGCGGTTCAATTGTTAGCCCAAACCTCAAGCTCGAAATACATTGATATGCTATGCGCCGAGTTAGAGCGCTACATGGCGATTCGGTTTGATGAATGGAAGTACACCACTCAGATGGCGATTGATGCATGGCGTCCCAATTACGATGACGTGGGTTGGAAAACGATCAGGATCGATGAGAGCATCTACCCTGACTCCGCGTGGTTAAGAAAAACGATCTTTGTCCCTGAGCGAATTCTTGGAATGCCAGTTTTGGGAGGGACGATCCGCCTGGTTGTCTCAGTAGACGATGCAGGGATTTGTTGGATCAATGGCGAAAAGAAGGGGCTATTCAAATGGACTGGAGAATATTTGCTGACACGAGATGCGAAGCCAGGGCAGGCTTTTTCTGTCGCGATCAAAGCAATCAACACGGGTGGCCCGATGCGGCTATTGGAGGCAAGATTGGTATGGGATCGGGCGAAACCGCTGGCGGACAAAGTCCAAGATTATATTTTAAGCCTGCGTGTGGGACAAAAATTATTGAGCGGTGATACCTACTTGAAAACCGGGCGTGTGCAATTGGATCGCGGTATTGATCTCAGCACCGTTCCGACCAAGCAGCGAACCCAGCTTCGCAAACAATTGGAGGAGGCTGCCAGACTCGTCGAAGTCACTGCCTTAAAAAATGGCTATCCCCAAATTTTTGAGGCGTCATTAGAAAAATCCCGGCAAGCCCTTAGACCGATCGGCAAATTTGCCAAGGAATTTACTCTAATATTTGATTCCAACGCCCACATCGATTGTGCCTGGCTGTGGCGATATTTGGAGACCATCAATGTCGCTAAAAATACATTCAGCTCAGTATTAGACATGATGGAAGCACGACCCGATTTCACCTATACCCAAAGTCAGGCCCATCTCTATTGGTGGATGGAAACATTGCATCCAAACGTCTTTCAGCGGATCCAACAGCGCGTCGCCGATGGTCGTTGGGAAATTGTTGGCGGGATGTGGGTAGAACCCGATTGCAACCTCATCTCTGGCGAATCATGGGCCAGGCAATTGCTTTATGGAAAGCGCTATTTCAGAGAGAAATTTGGGGTTGATGTGAAGATCGGATGGAACCCAGATTCATTTGGCTATAATTGGAATATGCCGCAGTTTTACCGTGATGCTGGCATCACTGCTTTCATCACTCAAAAGATCGGCTGGAACGACACCAATATGTTCCCATATCGCTTATTCTGGTGGCAAGCCCCCGATGGAACGAAAATCTTAACCTATTTCCCAAATGATTATGTCAATGAGATCAAGAATCCGTTCGCCTTGGTCGATTGGCTTCGCCAATTTGAGGCCAATACCGGCTTGAAAAACATGCTGGTACTCTACGGTGTGGGGGATCATGGTGGCGGCCCAGATCTAGAAATGATCAATCGGATTGAGGCCTTGAAGAAATTGGACATTTATCCCACCGTTCGTTACGGCACTGCTAGTGAATATCTGGATTGGATTCGTAGCCAAGACCTCAGCAATCTGCCAGTATGGACCGACGAGCTTTATTTGGAATATCATCGTGGCACTTATACCACACAATCGAACACCAAGCGACATCATCGCGAAAGCGAACAGTTGTTCGGTAATGCCGAACAAATCGCGGCGATCGCCGGTCTGTATGGGCACCCTTATCATCGCACCGATATGCTTGCTGGCTGGCGAGGCGTGCTGTTCAACCAATTTCATGATATCCTACCAGGATCGAGCATTTATGCGGTCTATAAGGATGCGGACGAACTCTATCAGCAGAGCCAGCAAATAGCCAAGCACGAATTAGAAACATCGCTAAAGTTTCTTGCAACGCTGATTAATACGAAAACAAAAAAGAACGTCACTCCAGTACTTATCTATAATCCCTTGGCTTGGACGCGCACCGATATTGTGGAGCTTCTCCTGCCCGAAGATGATCATCAAATTTATTCTCTATTCAACAGCCAGGGCAAAGCGATTCCTTCGCAGATCGTCTCAGCTGGAAGATACCGAAATAAGATTCTGTTCATTGCCGAAGATATTCCAGCCATGGGATATGCAGTTTACGAATTGCGCTCGCAACCGCCGAATCAATGGCAACACCTCAGCGCCACAGATCTTTCTGCTGAAAATGAGTTCTATCGGTTATCCATTGATTCTACCACAGGCTGGTTAAGCAGCATCTATGATAAACGATTGGAACGAGAACTCTTGTCCGGGCCTGGCAATGAACTTCAATTAATCAAAGATACCCCCAGTGCCTGGGATGCATGGAATCTGGGATTGGGAGAACGTTACCCCAGCAATTTTCGCGGTGCGAGGTTAATCGAGGAGGGCCCAGTGCGATCAGTGATTCGCGTTCAACATGATTTTTTAAAACCTGGTGTAGAAAAAAGCTATCCGACTCCCAATAATCCCAATAGCTATTTCACCCAGGACATCATTTTATACCGCGGCATCGATCGCATCGATTTTGTGACCGAAGCAGATTGGTGGGAAGAGCATGTGATGTTGAAAGTGGCGTTTGCCGTTGCCGCATCGGACAGCCTCGCAAGTTACGAAATCCCTTTCGGCACCATTCGTCGACCAACGACCATGCGAAACGACTGGGAAAAGGCACGGTTTGAGGTGAACCAGCACCATTGGTTCGATCTGACCGATGCCACGCAACAATTTGGTGTCAGCTTGTTGAATCGCGCTAAATATGGCGGCGATATTCATGGTCAGGTGATGCGGCTCAGCTTGCTCCGCTCTCCCAAATGGCCAGACCCCATGGCTGATATGGGCAAACACCGCATCGAATATTCTCTTTATCCTCATAGTGGCGATTGGAAAACTGGAAACAGTATCCGCAGAGGCTATGAATATAATTATCCGCTGCTGGCGCGAATTATCAGTTCACAAAAGGGTAAGCTGCCCAAGGTCCATTCGTTCATTTCTGTTGCGCCAGAAAACGTGCTCCTTGCTACCATCAAAATCGCCGAGCCGGAAAAAAGTTTCGATTTCGATGCCCAGGCAGACCCCCATATTTGGATCGTTCGACTCTATGAAACTCACGGAGAAGCTGCTGAAACCGTGGTTCGATTCCCACGCCCAGTGAAACGAGCTTGTAAGTCGAACTTTTTAGAAGAAGAAGGCGAGCCTCTCACATTCGAGGCCAATCAAGTGAAATTCAACTTGAACGCGCATCAAATTATTACGATCAAAGTTTGGTTGGAATAAAAAAGCCTCCCAGAGTCCAATTGCGGCTATGATGAGGATGCGGAGCCGACTCTGGGAGGCCGCTGTGGAGGGAGGAAGCTCTTTGCTCAACAAATGTTCATTCCCTCAACTCTCTGCTACTCGGACCGGAATCCAGATGATTGTGCCCACTGGCAACCGCAGCGGGTCGGTGACTTTGTTGATTCTTTCTAGCACTTTCCAATTCACCTGATACTTGCGCTCCAAATCGAATAAGGTCTCGCCGGGATTCACAATGTGAGGTTCCAATCTATATGATCGTTGTTCAACGCCTTCATTATTTGGTTGCTCATTAGGTGCTGTTGGTTGCTGAATTCCATTTTTGATCCCTTTCATCGTTTCATTGATCCTTGATGGATTGCAGACGATCTGAATCCAGCCCGCTGACAGCATCAGCATGAACATAATCAAAAGCAGCAGCATCAAAAAGCTGAATCGGATGACGGACCGAAACATTTTGGTTACCTCCTGTCTTATTTGTCCGGGCAATAAAAGGAGGTCACTCATCGGCGTGCTTCTTTTTTGCATAGGCGTTACCCTCCTTGTTGATTGGATTCGAATCCACTCTGGATATTCACAAAAATAATGCCATGAAATTGGAAGAGAAATAGTAAGGGTAACAGAATGCATATTCAGCGGTTAACAGAGGCTTATCATGGTGCGGTTTTCTAGCTCTTGCAGCAATATCGCAGCACCATTGCTATTTTTTTACGACATTTTTGAAAATGGCGATTTTTGAGGTTCATCAAAACGAAGCGCGTTGGAGAACGCTAAAAGCTATAATGCTCTGAATAGCGCCTGGACAAGTTCAAGAGGTGCAATTCGAACAAGCTATGCACCGGCAATCCATCCTTCGAAAAATTCTTTCGATCTTTGCCGATGTTGATGGAGTTGGCAACAATTGTAACTCAAACAGATCTGTGAGCTTTCTATCATCCGCAGATGATGGATTATGAGGATGTCTCAATCCGCCTGTTCTGGTAATAATCGGTTCAGCTTCTGTTCGAATACATCATAGGTTGCTTGATCGAACAAACAAAAGATTACGAGTTCAAGGCCGCTTTCTCCCTTAAGATATTCGATGGTCGTGGTTAACATGATCTCCGCGCAGCGGTCCACCGGGTAGCCGAAAATCCCAGTGCTAATGGCGGGAAAAGCAATCGATTTTAAAAGGTGCTTGTCAGCTAATTTTAAACTATTCAGGGTAGCATTGCGGAGCTTGGCATCTTCATCACCCTCCCCCATCCGAGGGCCCACCGCATGAATGACATGTTTTGCTTTTAAATTCCCCCCTGTTGTAATCACGGCGCCGCCGACAAATGTTCCCCCGATCTTATTACACTCCTCTTGGATCATAGGACCGCCCTTCCGTCGAATAGCACCGGCCACGCCGCCCCCTAAAATCAGTTGCGAATTCGCTGCATTGACGATCGCATCCGTAGCCAAGTCGGTAATATCCCCCTTCACCAATTCAATCACATGATGATCTATCATCTTCCTCATCTCGATTCCCTCCGATCCGTCGAATTTATTATGCGAACATGTAATAAAAAACTTTTTTTACTACCATGAAACGCAATAACAGCTCACTGACATTTGATTGCTTATCACTGATTACTACTGATGATTCACCACTGATTCCTGAATAGGATAATCACTACGTTCGTCCATTAAATCCCAAGCTCACGGGATCGGCACTGGTTTGCGGTCCTGGTCGACAGCCACATAAGTGATCTCGGCTGAGGTAACTGGAACTTCCTCGCCGGGGTGATCCCATCGGCTGGCTCGGACGTCGACCTCAATAGTGATTGACGTTCGGCCTTTCCGAATTGTTCGCGTATAAAATGACACCTGATCGCCGACGAAGACTGGTTGATGGAATTCCACTTTGTTCATCGCAACGGTCACATAGTTCATCACCGCCGTCTTGCGCGCTTCAAGCACGCCGGCAAGGTCAATATAAGAGAGAATGACGCCGCCAAAAACCGTTCCGTAGCGATTGGTGTCCTTGGGCATCGGCATCACACGAAGCACTGGATCTTGTTGAGCCATCTTTCTACCCTACTTGAAATCATCTCTATTACTGATTCTTCTGATTAAATTAAGCAAATTTCCAGATTTTTTCCGCATCACTGAGCAACTTTATTAATATGATCCCCATCATATAATGGCCAAAACGCATCTAACAAATGCAATTATTTTCTAGGATAGCTGATCTTCCCTTGAACAAATTGTTCTGCCAGATCGACTTCAAATTTGCTTCCGATGAATAACGGGGTGCGTTGGTGCAGCTCAGTTGGCTGGATTTCCGAGATATTGCGATAGCCATCGCTGGCACGGCCTCCAGCTTGCTCAAAGATGAAGGCCATTGGCGCAGCTTCGTAAAGCAACCGCAATTTGCCCGATGGTTTATTCGGGCTTTTGTAATCGAGCGGATAGAGAAATATCCCACCATACAACAAAGTCCGATGCAGATCCGCCACCATGGATCCAATATATCGAAGCGAGTACGGCTTTCCGATGTGATTATCCTTACTCTTCAGGTAATCCACAAATTGCTGGGTCCCCTTGTCCCAATAATGATAATTCCCTTCGTTCACGCTGTAAATATTCCCTTGCGGTGGAATTTTGATATTCTCATGGGATAAAAGGAACTCGCCTACACTGGGATCCAGCGTGAAGCCATGCACCCCATGTCCCGTGGTATAAACCAACATGGTCGAAGAACCATACACCACATATGCTGCTCCAACCTGCTTATAGCCAGGCTGCAAACAATCTGCAATGGTCCCACGCCTTTGATCGCTAATTTTGCGATGGATCGAAAAGATCGAGCCAACGCTCACATTGACATCGATGTTGGACGAGCCGTCAAGCGGATCGAACAACAATACGTACTTCCCGCATTTATATTCTTTGGGAATCAGGATCACATCTTCCTGCTCTTCCGATGCCATCACGCAAACCCGACCGGTTCGATCCATTGCCCGCCTGATGACCCGATCGGCAAACTCATCCAATTTCTGGACTGCCTCTCCCTGAACATTGGTCCTGCCAGTCTGGCCGAGGATCTCAACCAATCCAGCTTTGTTCACGTCGCGGGCAATGATTTTAGCGGCAAATGTGATGTCATAAAGCAATTGAGTGAAATCACCCTTGGCTTCGGGAAATCCCTGCTGCTGACGTTCGAGGATAAACCGCTCAATTGTAATCAATTCCATTTCACTCATTCCCTTCAATGGTCAAAACTATTCTTTTCGAAACAAGCAGACATTCCAAGGTTCTCGACTTATTAGATCACAAAGGAAGCTTTCAATTTTCGTTCCTTTTCGAATCGTTTCAGAGCCAATTGGATCAGTCGATCAATTAGCTCACTGTATGGTATGCCGCTGGCCTCCCACAATTTTGGGTACATGCTGATCTTCGTGAACCCAGGGATCGTATTGATTTCGCTCACAAAAATCTCGCGATTATCGCGCAAGAAGAAATCGACTCGGGCCATGCCCTCGCAGCACAGCACGCGATAGGTCTGGATCGCCAATGCCTGAAATCGCTGCATCAATTCAGGAGCCAGATTTGCTGGGATCTCCAATTTGGCGCCATGCTCGTCAATGTATTTGGCCTCGTACGAATAAAATTCATGTTGGGGGATAATCTCCCCCGGAATAGAGGCAATTGGATCCTCATTTCCCAATACAGAGCATTCGATCTCTCGGCAGTGAATATATTCCTCGATTAAAATTTTCGTATCGTACAGAAAAGCATCCTGAAGCGCTGGCGTAAAATGCGCGCGCTCTTTCACTTTATGAATTCCAACTGAAGAGCCGAGATTGGCAGGTTTCACAAAAAAAGGTAAGCCTAACTGCTTTGTCACATCATCAAAATCGATCGATGCTAATTGGCTGTCATGAAACACAAGGAACTTTGGCACAGGAACACCACCATCTCGCAGCAACCGTTTCATCACATCTTTATCCATGCCCACAGCCGAACCCAGCACGCCAGCGCCAACAAATGGGGTATTGAATAGCTTGAGCAGGCCCTGGATCGTGCCGTCCTCGCCATAAGGACCATGAAGCACTGGAAAAACCACATCGATGTGCCCCAAAGATTGATAGTTGGTAAGGCTGACCAATTCATTACCAGCTTGGCCAGATGGAATCAGAGCGATCCTCTGCGCATTATTCAGATTTAGCGCAATCCGCTTGGGGTCGTCAGCATTCAAAAAAAACCGCGATGGCTCTCCTAAATACCATTGCCCCTCTTTATCGATTCCAATTGATAACACTTCATATTTCTTTTTGTCAATGGCTTCGATGACGTTTTTAGCTGATTGGAGCGATACCTCATGTTCCGCAGATTTCCCCCCAAAGATAATTGCAACCCGAATTTTCTTGTTCACTGTTTCTGGTCCCTTCCGATTTTTTTGATCCATTCGTGTTTCATTCCAGCTCTTTTCAATAGATCTCTTCATTCTGTAACATTGAATTTATCTTATTGATTTCATACCTGCGAATGAAACTATCTTTTAAAACCTCCTGTGTCGGAATCTAAGAAAGTCCTGCATTCCTAGTAATGACATTTCCATGATTGCAAATTTATCGTGTTGTAGAAGGTCAAATCTATTCAGCTATCATGCCTTGAGCGACCGACTCAAATCTTCGGTAGGCAACAGTACAATGACTGAAAAGGGATGATGAGATTTGCATGCATGGCGTAACAAGTAGATGCCGGACATTCTCGCCGTCATTGCGTGCTGCTTCGACGTTCCACTTGGGTGGTCAAATACTCAATCTATAATGCTTGAAACTCCATACGATTTCTTTGACGATCACCTGAGCGACTGCAAAGGCAGGGATAGCGACCAGCATCCCGAAAATGCCACCAATGTTTCCACCCAATAAAATAACAATGATCACCAGCAAAGGATGAATTTGTACACTCCGCGAGACAATCACTGGTGATATTAAGACATTATCTAACAACTGGATCATGGCAAAAGCGATGATGATCCCGATCACTGAGCCAGCGGTGCCGTTTTCCACCACAGCCACCAAGATGGCGGGTAAGGCGCCAACAATTGGACCGAAATAAGGGATCATATTAGCTAGGCCAGCAATGATTCCAATGACGAAACAATAGGGGACCTTCAGAGAATAAAGCGCAATAATCGATAAGCTGCCAACAATCGAGGAAACCAGCAACTGGCCGCGAATATAATTGCCCAATTGAAGATTGGTTTTATAAAGCAAATTGAGCGAAAGCTCGAAATAGCGGTTCGGCACTGACTGGATGATGAACTTTTTGATATTATATCCGTCCTTGAGGAAAAAGAAGGTGATAAATGGAACAGTTACGATCAGCGTAAACGATGAAATGATGGCAAAAATCATGTTCAAACTTTTGCGCACCAAGGACGTGAATAAGTCATGCAACCGCGCGCTTACTTCTCGGGCAATTTCTGGATTTTTGAGGATTGGGATCCGATGCGTCAGGGTCATTTGAATTTTATCAATGACGGTCTCAGAATCTTGGCTCGCCAATACTTGAGAGAGGGTTTGAATTTCATGGTTCAATGTCGGCAACAATAACTTGATTCCGACAATAATTAACCCGCCAAAGACAATAAATAGAATTCCAACGGCTGCTCCTCGGTTGATGCCAAGATTCTCCAATTTATCCACTAATGGCGTCAATAGCAATGAAATGACCAACGAGACCAGCAACGGTAATAGAATTGGCATGAATATCGGCAATAGGCGAATCATTGCACCGACACTTAAGATAACCAGTAACACTTTGACAATTTTTTTGATCAATTGCTTGTTAAGAATGATCACCAATTGCTGATCAGGGCTGGGATTGGGCGTGCCGTTTTTTGGGTGCTGCGTATTCAAATTCATCGAATGATTACTGAGCTCTCATACTGCTGTTTTAATTCCTGTAATTCATTATTGCTGAGCCGCAATCGCTCGGCCAGCATTTGAGCCAGTTTCAGCAAAATTTTATTGCCAAGTCTCGGCTTGCTCTCAATCAAGTTGAACAAATCGGGGCGAAACAGACCAAACACGCTGGAGTTCTCCAATGCCACGGCAGTGGCAGATCTGGGCGATTCATCCAGAAGTGCCATCTCACCCAAAAACTCCCCAGAATGCAAGATGGCGAGTTCCTCCCGACTGGCATCATCATAGTTTTTATAAATGCCGATTTTGCCGGTCTCGATCACATACATGCCAACACCTGGCTCATCCTCAAAAAAAAGGACTTCACCCTTTTTATAGTGGCGATGATGCAGAATCCGCTTGAATTCCCGCAATTCGCTCTTTTTGAGCTGACTAAAAAAGGGCACTTTTTTCAAGATTGAATCAAGATCTGGCTTATGTCGACCGTTTTTATCGAAAATATTATTCCAATAACTGCTCGGCATGGTTGCTTAATCGTGTTTTAATAAAAACCGGGCTATTATCTCCCGTTCAGGCTTTTGTTATCAAACTGACTTTTTTCTGGCTAAATATAACACTCCCAAATTTATGAGTCAAGGCAATTTTAATTTATAATTAAATTTTATTTTTCTATTGATTTTCTTTAATAAATCAGTTATTTTATACGCCATGAAATTTTTGATCTCGACAATTTCGCTGATCATGTTTTTTTTCTCGGCATTGGGCGCTCCTCAAAGCGGTCGAAACCAAGCCAAAGGCCAGCTCGAACAGATTCGAAAAGAAATCGAGAGCTATCGGCGCAAGCTGCAACAAGAGCAACGGAAAGAAAAACAACTGCTGGATTCGATATCGCAGTTGGAGCGAGAGATCGATTTGACCCATCAGTTGGTAATGGAGCTGGAGAGAGAGGAACAGCGCCGCGCCAGAATGATCTCAAAAATCAGTCAGGCCTTGGATACCACCCAGACCGAACTGGATCGGTTGCAACAAATTTATGCGCGACGGGTGGTCAGCTTTTACAAATATGGTCGGGTCAGGGACTTGGAACTGCTTCTGTCGTCTCGATCGTTCACCCAAGCCCTCGCTTGGCTAAAATTTCAACGCTTGATTGCCAAAAATGATCAGCGCAATTATAATAATATTCTCAAAAAGAAAAATAAGATCGAGGTCCAACGGAGCCAACTGAAGCAGGAAGCGGTGGCGCACCGCCAGATTCTCAACGAAAAAAGGCAAGAAGAGGCACGTCTCAGGGAGACCAGTAAGAAGCGTGGCCAGCTCTTGGCCCAGGTTCAGAACAATAAACAAGCATTGCTGCAGCGGCTAAAAGAGTATGAGCTGTCAATGAAAGAAATTCAACGGCTCATACAGATCGAAGAGGATAAACGGATCGGACTGGAGCAACAGGGGGTGGTTCAGGCGACCGATTTTCCTTCTCTGAAGGGACGGATGATTTGGCCAACGCGCGGAAGAATTATCAACCATTTTGGTCGCTATCAGCATCCGAAATTCAAAGGGGTTACACTTCAAAATATTGGGATCGATATTCAGGCTGAATATGGTCAGGAGGTCCGCGCCACGGGGAAGGGGATCGTCACGGCGATCACTTGGCAGCGTGGCCGAGGAAATATTGTGATGATCAATCACTTCGGCGGCTATTTTACGGTCTACACTCATCTCGCCCAGATTTTCGTCCAAGTGGATGATAGTGTTGAGATCGGCCAGGTGATCGGCACGGTTGGCGACTCTGGCTCTTTAACAGGGCCCCAGCTTCATTTCGAGATCTGGAAGAACAAGCAGCCGTTGAATCCTGAGGACTGGCTCAGCTAATAACGTGGGCTATACATCTTCGCAGCCGTTGTTGTTTATCAGAAAAAATAGACTTCTGCAAATCGAACAGATATATCACAAAAGCATATTACTCCTGCGGAAGCAGGAGTCTCTTTTATTTGATGAGACATGATTGGCAAGATACTTGCCTTTGCGGGCATGGCATCAATACAAATTGTCAATGATCTAAGTTTTGCAGGAGTTTTTGAATACCAAGGGATAAAATCATGGCCTTTGCAAATATCATTGGACAGAAGCGGGTGATTGCTATGCTGGAGCGGGCATTGATGAGCGACCGCTTGCCACACGCGCTATTGTTTCATGGCCCTGAGGGCGTAGGCAAAGAGGCCACGGCAATCGAGTTGGCCAAGGCATTGTTCTGTCAGGTGGAAAAAATTTATTGTGATCGATGCGGCGATTGTAAACGAGTGGCACAATTCAGCCATCCCGATTTAATGGTCATCGTTCCAGCGCCGAAGCAAGCAAAGCCCGAGGAGCTTCAGCTCATTTATGAAAGCATGATGAAAAATCCTTACTATCGAACGCAGCTTTGGGCGGCGCCCACTATTTCGATCGAACAGATCCGAAGCTTAAAGAAGAAAGTGACCTTGACATCTTACGAGAACAAAGGCCATGTTGTGCTGATATTTGAAGCGCACCGAATGACTCCAGAAGCCGCGAACGCATTGCTCAAAATTCTTGAAGAGCCGTCTGGCAAGCTCACTATGGTGCTTGTATCGTCTCAAGCGAATTTATTATTACCGACAATTGTATCTCGTTGCCAACAGGTCCGATTTGATCCCATCCCATGGCAGGATATAGAAGCGGCACTGCTAAAAAATCAGGCGCTGGACCCGAAACGAGCCATGGTGATAGCAAGAATGAGTTTCGGGAGCTATCGTCGGGCTTTGGAGTTGCTGGATGAAAACGTCGATCAAAAACAACAGTTGATGATTGAGATATTGCGCAAAGTGTTGCTCTCCGATTTAGAGATCCTGACTATGGCAGAGACGCTGGTGAATCAACAGGAGAAGCGAACGATTAAAGATCTATTCGCGTTGATGCTGGTATGGTTTCGTGATGCGAGGATTATGGAACTCTTGGGAAATGAAAACGATTATAAAGAGAAAATCATTAACATCGATTATCTTGAGACCTTAAAAAAGTTCATTGCGACGATGGAGTTCCTCAATTATGAGCAGATAATTGCTGCCATTGAGGATGCTATCGCCTACATCGATCGCAACGTATTTATCAACTTGGTCGTGTTGCAATTGATGTTTCAATTGAAAAAGCTTCTGCGGAGAAAAACTCATGTATGATTATATAGAGGTGGTGTTCAAAGGGGAACGGAAACAAATTTATGCCAATCCTCAGCAATTTCCTTTTAAGGTCGGCGATTATGTGATTGTTGAAGCGGATAAGGGGGAGGACCTGGGTCAAGTGAATCAGGCTGGAGCGTTGCTTTCGATGAAGAAAAGCGACGTGCCGCTGAAATCGGTGCTCCGAAAGACCACCCCAGAAGATCTGAAAAAGCTTGAGCAAAATCGGCAAAAAGAGCGGGCAGCTTTTAAGGTTTGTAAAGAAAAGATCGAAAAGCACGGGCTTAACATGAAACTGGTAGATGTGGAATACCAGTTTGATGGGAATAAGATCACATTCTATTTTACAGCAGAGCGCCGGGTCGATTTCAGAGAGTTAGTGAAAGATTTAGCAGCGTACTACAAGGTTCGCATCGAGCTGCGGCAGATTGGCGTGCGGGATGAGGCGAGGCGGTTTGGGGGCTATGGGATATGTGGTAGAAAATTATGCTGTACGTCGTTTCTAAAGGAGTTCGATCCAATCACCACTCAGAGCGCGAAAGAGCAAAATTTGCCACTGAACCCTCAGAAACTTTCTGGGGTATGCGGTCGGTTGATGTGCTGCTTGAATTATGAATTGGAGTTCTATTTGGAAGCGAACCGAAAATTCCCTCCGTTGGGAACGCAAATCACCACCGAAAAAGGCATCGCTGTGGTTGACAAATTCGATGTGTTTAAAGAAGAAGTTATTTTAAAATATGAAAACGAGGAATACGAAAAACGATCGCTGGCGGAAGTAAACCAGTTGCTCAAGTCCCCTGCGGCTCAGGTCGCAAGCAGCTAAAACCGCTCAAAGAAAAAATGCTTCATATTCCATGCTTCTTTCGTCAGCTTTTTCCCTTAAGCTGAATTTCGTTTTCGTGTATATTAGCCAAGTTTACAAGACGGGTTTGGTTGGTGCAATCTCACCTGGCTTTTTTATGGCCTCATCTCGTCAAACTCCGATCTTGGCAATTCAGATGGTTGCAACTAAAAACGTTCAATCAATTATCGCCTTGAAAACGTTCATAGGTTGACGTCAATACCAATATCTAAACGAAGTGGTTAGTTCGATCTGAAACTGATGGAGAACATTGTGGAAACAAGAGAAAAGATCTTAGTGACCAGTGCACTGCCGTATGCGAATGGTCCATTGCATCTGGGGCATTTGGCTGGAGCGTATCTTCCAGCCGATATTTACGTGCGCTATCAGCGGCTGAAAAAGCGCGATGTGATTTTCATTTGCGGCTCTGATGAACATGGAGTCCCCATTACCATCGCCGCGGAACGGCAAGGTGTTTCGCCCCAGGAAATTGTAGACCGATATCATTATTTAAACAAAGCCTCGTTCGAGAAAGTTGGGATGAGTTTCGACAATTATTCTCGGACGTCGTTGCCATTACATCATAAAATTTCACAGGAATTTTTCCTCAAATTGCATGCGAAAGGCTATTTGAGCGAGAAGACTGTCACCCAGCTTTACTGTGAACATTGTGGTCGTTTTTTGGCTGACCGCTATGTGGAGGGAACCTGTCCGATCTGCCATGCGCCTGGCGCTCGAGGTGATCAATGTGACGCTTGCGGTCGTTCGATCGATCAGATTCAATTGATCAATCCGATCTGCGTGACCTGCGGCAATCGACCCGTCATCCGCGAGACGCGACATTGGTTCCTCAACCTTAAGAGTTTACAGCCGAAGATCAAAGCCTGGTTGGATACCAAGACTCATTGGAAAGAAAATGTCAAGAATTTCTGTGCGGGTTGGTTCAAGACTGGGTTGGAAGACCGCGCCGTTACGCGAGATCTGCGCTGGGGTGTCCCAGTGCCGCTGCCAGGATATGAGGACAAGGTGCTGTATGTGTGGTTTGACGCGCCAATTGGCTACATTTCTTCGACCGTGGAATGGGCACAAAAAATCGGACAGCCTGATAAATGGAAAGAGTATTGGCAGGATAGTTCCACGCGGCTGATCCATTTCATCGGCAAGGACAATATCGTATTTCACGCCATTATTTGGCCGCTGATTTTAATGGGCCACGGCGATTATATCTTGCCTGATAATATTCCAGCAAATGAATATTTGAACCTGGAAGGGAACAAGATATCGACCAGCCGCAATTATGCCGTGTGGTTGGACGAATATTTAGCCAAATTTCCAGCCGATCCGTTGCGCTATTGCCTGGCCGCCAATGCGCCAGAGACCAAAGACGCCGATTTCTCCTGGAAGGAATTTCAGCAAAGAAATAATAACGAATTGGCCGATATCTTGGGTAATTTTATTAATCGTTCGCTCACTTTTTTGAAAAGGCATTTTCACAATGCAGTTCCTACCCCAGGGCCCTTGGATGAGCTCGATCGGGAAATGCTCTCCCGCTTGGCTCAGGCCCCAGAAGATATCGGAAATTTGTTTGAGAATTTTGAGGTGCGCAAAGCGGTAGCGGCTTTTATGGACCTTGCGCGCTTTGCCAATAAATATTTCAATGACCAGCAGCCCTGGATCACTGTCAAGCAGCAGCCCGAAAAATGCGCTACGACTTTTTATGTCTGTGCCCAGGTACTGAAAGGGCTCGCCATTCTGATGGAACCTGTGCTGCCGTTTTCCGCTCGGGAGCTGTGGCAGATGCTCAACATGAGCACTCCGTTAGCCGATTGTCGCTGGGAGGACGCTGGCCAACCCAATGTTCCAATTGGTCATCGGCTTAATCAACCCAAAATTCTATTCAATAAATTAGAAGATGAAATCATTGAAGCCGAGATCAAGAAACTTCAAGCTATCACTAATAAATCACAAAAAAAGACTGAGGAACCATTAATGCTAGAAAAAATACCTTATGAACAATTTCAAAAAGTCGAATTGCGCGTCGCTACCGTGGTGGAAGCCGAGAAGGTCGAAAAGGCCGATAAGCTGCTGAAGATGAAGATCGATTTGGGCAACGAGCAACGCACCATTGTGGCAGGAATTGCGCTTCATTATACCCCAGAACAAATGATCGGCAAACAAATCGTCGTCGTGGCCAATCTCGAGCCGGCCAAAATCCGAGGGATCGAGTCCAACGGGATGCTTTTGGCGGCGGTGTCAGACGACCAAAAGCTTTCACTCATTGTCCCGGAGAAATTGATGCCCAATGGAACAGCTATCCACTAACATCCAATTGATCGATTCCCATGCGCATCTCGATTTCGAAAATTTCGATGGAGATCGGGAAGCTGTCATTCAAAATGCTCAACTCGCAGGAGTGGTGGCGATCATTAACATCGGGATCGATCTCGAGACGAGTAAAAGGGCAATTGCACTGGCCGAAGCTTACCCATTGATCTACGCGACGGTTGGCATTCACCCGCACGATGCGGCTGGCGTCATTGAATCAGATTGGCGACAACTCGAGGCGTTGATCGCGCATCCTAAGGTGGTAGCCATCGGCGAAATCGGGCTCGACTACTTTCGCACCTATGCGCCTCGAGACGTCCAAATGCAAGTGCTTCAGCGGCAATTGGAATTAGCAGTTCAATATCGAAAGCCAGTGGTGATTCATACCCGCCATGCTTGGCCCGATATATTGCCGATCTTCACTGCAACCTATCGCCGTAAATTGACCGGAGTGTTCCATTGCTTTTCTGGGAGCGAAAATGAAGCCAAAGCGATATTGGACGCTGGTTATTTCATTTCATTCACTGGGGTGGTGACATTCAAAAATGCAACTGCTTTAAAGATCGCAGCGAACCATGTGCCGCTGGATCGATTGCTACTGGAGACCGATTGTCCTTTCATGGCTCCAGAGCCATTTCGGGGGAGACGCTGTGAACCAGCGTATCTACCCTATATCGCACAGAAAATCGCCGATGCAAAAGCAATGAGCCTGGCAGAAATAGCGGAGCAAACCACCCGTAACGTGACCACATTGTTCGGTATTTCGCTCAAAAAAGATCAGCCAGGCAGATCCAATTGAATCTTGAGAACAATGCCTTATCAACGGCTAAAACCGAAAAGGAGCCTAGGGCAAAATTTTCTAATCGACGAGAATATCGCGCGAAAGATCATCGCATCCCTTCGTTTGACGGATCACGATTGGGTGCTGGAGATCGGTGCTGGGACTGGGATGTTGACCAAATATCTCATCGAACGCGCTGGCCAAGTTGTGGCTGTGGAGATCGATCAATCGTTGATAGATCAAATGCGCCAGAACCTTGGTTCTGCCCATAATCTCAGGTTGCTGCAAACCGATATTTTGAAAATCTCTTGGGATCAGATGCTGGAAGGGCGTATTGGTTGGAAGGCAGTGGCGAATTTGCCGTATCATATTACCAGCCCGGTCTTAATCAAATTGTTTGATCATTATCAGCAGTTTGATACCGCCATCTTGATGGTGCAAAAAGAGGTGGCTCAGCGCCTGAGCGCCGAGCCAAATTCAAAATCTTATGGCATCCTATCGGTATTTGCACAATTTTACGCCGAAGTCCAGGTGCTATTTGACGTTTCCAGACATGTTTTTTTTCCAAAACCCAAGGTAAAATCGGCGGTGGTTCAGTTGAAATTTAAACACGACCCAATTTTTGACGAGGTTCAAGAGCAATTATTTCGGCGCGTGGTTCGAGGAACATTTAACCATCGGCGAAAGATGTTACGCAATTCGCTCGAAGCCATACCGAATTTAAGAATTGATATAAATAAGCTCAATTTTAATTTGACACGACGACCCGAACAATTAGCGATATCCGATTTTATCGATTTAACCCGATTGATCGCAGATCGCCTCATCAGCACAGGGCTTGTTCGAAAGAGCGACAATGGAACAGAATGATCTAAGAGAAATTGTAGAGAATCTCGCGTATTTGGCAGATGCCAGCGATAGCGCCATGATCCGCAATATCATGGTGGGGCTTCATCCAGCCGACATTGCGGAGATCTTATACCATCTGGATGACGAGCATCGGAATTATATTTTTAATCTCCTCGATGCTGAAACCGCCTCTGAAGTCATCAATGAGATGGATCAGGTCTCGCGCGAGGACCTCTTAGAAGAGTTGCCAGAAGATCGCATCTCCGAAATCGTCGATGAGATGGAATCGGACGATGCCACAGATCTGGTATCGGAGTTGCCAGATGAAATGGCGCAGAAGGTGCTCGACCGCATCGATCGAGAGGATTCAGAAGAGGTCAAGGAGCTGCTGCGCCATGAGGACGATACGGCTGGCGGTATCATGGCTAAGGAGCTCATCGCAGTGCATCCCCACCACACTGTGGACGAGGTCATCCAAATCATTCGCGACAAGGCTGATGAGGTGTCCGATTTATACTTCGTTTATGTCGTTGATCAGTTTGATCGACTCTTAGGCGTAGTCCATTTGAAAGACCTCTTGTTGGCCAAAGGCGATCAAAAGATCGCGCAGATTATGGACCGGGATATCATTTCTGTCTCCACGGAGATGGATCAAGAGCATGTCGCTAACATCGCCAGACGGTATGATCTGGTTTCAATTCCCGTTGTGGACAAATTAGGTCGGTTAACTGGTCGCATCACTTTTGATGATGTCGCCGATGTGATGGAGGAAGAGGCGTCAGAGGATATCCAGCGTATGGCTGGAATTACAACAGAAGAGGAGTTTCGCGAAACCTCCATCGTGCGGATTTCTCAAGTTCGACTCCCATGGCTATTAATTGGATTTGTCGGCGAACTTGGTTCTGCATACGTGCTCCATCATTTCGAAGCTTCACTGAACCAGATTCTTGTCGCCGCGTTTTTTATTCCCATCATCATGGCCATGGGTGGAAATGCTGGAATCCAATCCTCCACTATTATGGTGCGGGGTATGGCCACTGGCGAGATCGGCCTCTACGATGTCAAGCGACGACTGTTTCGAGAATTTCTGGTCTCATTGCTTAATGGTTCGCTTTGTGGCTTATTGCTGTTTACTGTCGTTAGCTTTTGGCTGAAAATGCCAAAGTTTGGGATCATTCTCGCATCGGTGCTATTGTTGGTCATTTTGAATGCCTCGTTCGTCGGCGCAATTGTACCAGTGATATTGAAGAAAATCAATATTGACCCAGCTATTGCCACAGGACCATTTATCACGACATCGAATGATGTGCTCGGCCTGTTGATCTATCTGGGCACGATTACTATCTTTATTTCATACCTGTGAGCCGCGGCGGCTGCCAGGTTCGATTCTCAATCAAGAATATTTTGGGGTTAAAAATTTAACCTCTGATTGTTTAATGCTGGGATATTTAGTCAAATGCCATTACAAAAAACCGAAGCAATCGTGCTGAAAACGCAACGCTCGGGTGAGACTAGCAAGATCGTCACGTTATTCACGCCAAAATCGGGAAAGCTTCGGGTTGTGGCCAAAGGTTCTCGGGGACTGAAAAGTCGATTTTTTGGAACGCTCGAACCGTTGAACCATATTGCCATCGTGTATTATTTTAAAGAGACCCGAGAATATCAATATCTGAGCCAGGCAGACATCATCCATAGCTATGCAAAAATCAAGGCAGATCTGAAAAAATATGCATTGGCTAATGTGCTGTGTGAATTGGTGGATCGAACTGAATTGGAGCAACCGAATCCTTATCTGTTCCAGATTCTGATCGATGTGCTCAAGGGAATCAACGATAGCAAGACCCGTCTGAGCAGCTATCTGTATTGGTTTTTGCTTCGTTTTTTTAAGATCAATGGGTTTGATCCAGATTTCAGTCTGTGCCGAAATTGTCACAGCAGAACCACTAGTGGCATGGTACGCTATTCTCTGAGTTCCGGCGGTTATTATTGCAACAATTGCCCAATCTCCGAGCCAGAGGGTGTAACCGTCTCAGCAGATACGATTTTGTCGCTTGCTAAGATCAAACAGGCCTCGGTAATAAATGTCGAGTCCATTCCATTTTCAGCCAAAGGCGAAGCTGAGACGCTGCTATTATCGTTTCTTTATTATCATATTGAAGAAGCCAAGCATTTAAAATCGCTGAAATTTTACCGTCAGATGCAGGAAAATATTTTTAACGAGTCGATTGATCAGCCATTGTGAGGGATTCGACTCATCCGTTTGTCCGTCGCTGAGTTCAACAACAGTAATAGCATTCTGAAAGATGAGCAAATTGCGAACATTGAGGGTTTCATTCCTGTGAATACATGAACCCCTCGGTTCATATTAAATAGCATGCCAAAGGATGCACTGCAAGATCAGGCATGAGATCGACACCAGAAAGCAATTCGTATTTCTTAGAACCCTTTCGCAATCATAAAAGCGATCTTTCTCTTTGAGCAAGGATATCGAGCAAAAATGAGTGATTGATTCTGCCATTTTTCTGGTGCTGAAAGTTCATCTCTCCAGCCAGACTCGATGGTTAAAATAGAAATGGCAGATGAAAGATGATAAAATGCATCAATTGATTTAAACAAAACTCGAAAACAAGGAAGGCACGAGTATGAAGATTGCATCGACAGAAATCATGGAAAAAATCGTCTCTTTGTGCAAACGTCGGGGTTATATCTTCCAATCCAGCGAGATTTACGGCGGCATAACCAGTTGTTATGACTATGGCCCATTGGGAGTGGAGCTGAAAAAAAACATTAAAGAGTTTTGGTGGAAGACCATGGTTCAGCTTCGGGACGACGTGGAAGGGCTGGATGCTGCGATTTTGATGCATCCAAAGGTATGGGAAGCCTCGGGCCACGTGGAAGGTTTTACTGATCCATTAGTGGATTGCAAGGTATGTCACCATCGATTTCGGGCGGATCAAATTGCCACCCCGGGCAAATGTCCAGATTGCGGAGGCGAGCTGACCGAAATTCGCAAGTTTAATTTGATGTTCAAAACCCACATGGGGCCAGTGGAAGAGCAGGCTTCGGTAGTTTATCTTCGCCCTGAAACCGCGCAGGGAATTTATGTGAATTTCCTCAATGTTCAGAAAGCAGCGCGGCAAAAAATCCCGTTTGGCATCGCTCAGATCGGCAAAGCGTTTCGGAATGAGATCACTCCGGGCAACTTCACTTTTCGAACTCGAGAATTTGAACAAATGGAAATGCAATTTTTTGTTAAACCTGGGACTGATGCCGAATGGTTCGAATACTGGAAGGAGCAGCGGATGCAATGGTATTACCAATTAGGCATTACCCGCGAAAAACTCCATTTCCACCAGCACAGCAAAGAAGAATTGGCCCATTATGCGGCTGCCGCTTATGACATCGAATACGAATTTCCATTTGGCACCATGGAGCTGGAAGGTATTCATAATCGCACCGATTTCGATCTCAAGCGCCATACGCAGTATTCTGGCAAAGATATGTCTTATTTCGATGATGAGACCAAAGAGCATTACATCCCGTATATCATCGAGACCTCAGCAGGGGTGGACCGAACCTTGCTCACCTGCCTGATCGATGGCTATGAGGAACAACAACTGGAAAATGATACGCGGGTGGTGTTGCATCTCTCGCCGAAAATCGCTCCGATCAAAGCTGGTGTCTTCCCGTTGGTGAAGCGTGATGGGATGCCTGAATTAGCGCACAAGATTGTAGATATGTTACGGCGCTATTATATGGTCTTCTATGATGAAGCTGGGGCGGTTGGCCGGCGCTACCGACGCCAGGATGAGATCGGCACGCCATTCGGCATCACAGTGGACTCTCAATCGTTGCAAGATCAGACCGTTACTATCCGCGATCGAGATACTATGTTGCAGGATCGGGTGGCAATCGATCAAATTAAAAAATATTTAGACGACCGAATTTTGGGCGAATAATTTCAAATTGAATGAGATATTTTTGCCATCCGTTTAGAATTCAATCTTGCATTAAAAGAAAAAGCCAGCACAGAGCATTTTTAGCTCTTATGCGGCACCCATTTCAAGCTTTGATTGGAGTATCCGCGTTGTATATTTGAATTTCGTTCTCAAAGGAATTGAAATGCCAAAGGCAAAACCGAAGCAAGAGCCTCCGATAGAAGATGTAGATGCCATTCGACGAATGCGGGTCGAGCGCTTAAGCCGCATTCTTTTGTTGGTGGTGTTATTGGGCATTGGTCTGCTATTCTTCTGGATGGTCAAACCATTCCTGGTGTCAGCGATCCTGGCTGCGGTTTTTTCGGGCTTATTTTATCCGCTCTACAAATGGCTATTGAAGCTCTTTCGCGGCCGAAAAAGTCTCTCCGCTTTCATGTGCTGCCTCATATTATTCTTGGGACTGCTCATCCCGATCTATGCAGTGGCCAACATGGTATCGCGCGAGGCGATCTGGTTTTACGAAAGCGCTGAGGATGTGGTGCGCGAGATCATCGCCCAGGGCGATAGCGGGGCGCTTGGCCAAATCAAAAATTTGGAATTGGTCAAAAAGCTCCATCTGGATCAAATCGATTGGCAGAAAGAATTGGGCGACCTTGCCAAACGGCTGGCAGCGATCCTCGGCACCGTCATCAACAAGGCGTCGAAAAGCACCTTTCAGTTGATCACCAACCTTTTTCTCACTTTCTTCGCCATGTTCTATTTCTTTCGCGATGGTGATCGGTTTATCCGTCGCTTCAAATATTTGAGCCCATTGTCGGATCGATATGAAGAGGCGCTGATCCAGCGGTTCATCAATGTTTCCAAAGCGACGATCAAAGGGACATTGCTGATCGGCATTCTGAAAGGCGTGCTTGGGGCTATTACTTTTTGGATTTTTGGCATTCATGCCGCAGCGCTGTGGGGCGTCGTCATGGTGATTCTGTCGATCATCCCCATGGTGGGCTTCGGTTTGGTGATGTACCCAGCCGCTATTATCATGATTGTGATGGGAAAAATCTGGCAGGGCGTCGTCATGCTGATCATCGGCGCTGTGGTCATCGCTCAAATCGATAATGTACTGCAGCCCAAGTTGGTCGCCAAAGAAGCTGGGATGCATGATCTGCTCATTTTTTTCTCTACTTTGGGTGGATTGAGCATGTTCGGTGTGATGGGCTTCATTATTGGCCCGATCATCGCAGCGATGTTTGTTGCGGTGATCGAAATCTACGGCACGGAATTCAAATCCCAGCTCGATATTGCCCAACGCATTGGCGCATCTGAGCCAGGGGTCACGCCTCAGCCAGTGGAGCAAAAATGATCATTCCTCAAAATGATAGCGTGCATCTCATCTAATACTTTGTTAAAGGCAATAAGACAATCAGATCCGAAACGATGGATTCGGTAGTGAGACGATTTTTTCATTTAGGCCAAACGGAGGGAGACCAATGACTTCTCGAGAGCGGGTAAACCTGGCGCTTCAGCATCAAGAACCAGATAAGGTGCCGCTGGACCTTGGCGGGAGCGGCGTTACTGGAATGCATGTGAGCTCGGTCTATCTATTGCGTCAAGCACTGGGCTTGGATAAACCTGGGACACCAGTGAAAGTGATCGAACCGTACCAGATGTTGGGCGAAATTGCGCCAGATCTCATGGAGGCGCTGGGAATCGACGTTGTCTCATTGAGTGGCCCAAAAACCATGTTCGGCTTCAAAAACGAAGGCTGGAAACCCTGGCAGACTTTCGATGGGACGCCCGTGCTGGTGCCAGAGGGCTTTAACACCGATCCAGAGCCAAATGGAGATATCTTGCTATATCCCGAGGGCGATAAATCGGCCCCACCCAGTGGCCGAATGCCCCGCGGTGGCTGGTATTTCGACGCCATAGTTCGCCAGCCACCAATCGATGAGGATCAACTCAATGTCGAGGATAATTTAGAAGAGTTCAAGCCGATTTCCGACGAGGAACTGGCCTATTTTAAAGCCGAAGCTGAGCGCCTGACCACCGAAACCGATAAAGCGCTATTGGGCAGTTTCGGCGGCACCAGTTTCGGCGACATTGCACTCGTGCCCGCTGTATGGCTGAAAAATCCCCGTGGCATTCGCGACATCGAAGAATGGTATATCAGCACCGTGACACGGACCGATTACGTGTATCAGATCTTTGAACGACAATGCGAGATTGCACTGGCCAATTTGGAAAAGATCTACCAAGTAATTGGCAACAAAATCTCCGCCATTTTTATTACCGGTACCGATTTCGGAATGCAAACCGGCCCGTTCATCTCACCCGCCACATATCGGAAATTATATCAACCCTTTCATAAAATGGTAAATGATTGGGTCCATCAGCACACCCAATGGCGCACTTTCATCCATTCCTGCGGTTCGGTCTATGATCTGATCCCCGATTTCCTCGATGCAGGTTTCGATATTTTAAATCCCGTACAATGTTCAGCAGCCGGAATGGATCCAAAGCGATTGAAACAACAATTCGGGGATAAAATCGTTTTCTGGGGAGGAGCGATCGATACCCAGAAGACTCTGCCATTTGGTTCGCCACAGGACGTTCGAAACGAGGTGATCGAACGGATCAAGACGTTCGCTCCAGGCGGAGGGTTCATCTTTAACGCGATTCATAACATACAAGCTCGCACGCCAGTGAAAAATCTGCTGGCATTGTTCGAGACATTTAATGAATATCGAAACTACCCAATCTAAACCAACTCTCTAAGATCAATCGCTCCAATCAAACATCATGAAACTTTTCGATCGAACAAAGCTCAACACCCTTTCTCTCAGCCAGCGAACCAGCAAATCGGCCATAGAACGCATTGCGTGGCATCCTTCCATGGCTCCTCCACCTGTGAGCCAACATTATCGAGAGTTAATTGAGAGGATCGCCGTGCAAATGCTCGATGCGCGCCAGCAGCAGGCCAGCGTTATCCTGGTGTTCGGAGCGCATCTAATTAAAAATGGATTAGGTCCCTTGGTCAAACACATGCTTGAGCAGGGATACGTTAGCCATGTGTCCACCAATGGGGCTGGTTCAATCCACGACTGGGAATTTGCCTTTCATGGCTACTCGGAGGAGGACGTTCGCGCCAATGTTCACATCGGCCAATTTGGCATCTGGGAGGAAACTGGCAAGTATATCAACCTTGCGGTGTTACTGGGCGCTGCTCGGGGACTTGGCTACGGAGAAGCCATTGGCGAGATGATTCATCAAGAATGCCTCATGATACCCTCTTGTGATGCGCTCGAACGACAAGTGCTCCATTTTGTCGAAAATCACCAATTCGGTCACCCCAAGCTGGCCGCGATGATCGATCTGCTTCGCACGATGCAAAGCCAAAAATTATCCGTGCCAACTGGTCGATTGCCACTCGCTCATCCGTTCAAACAGTACAGCTTTCAAGCCGCAGCTTTTGGTGCAAAAGTTCCAGTTACGATTCATCCAGGGTTTGGGTACGATATTATTTATACAAGCCGCTATAATTGTGGCGCGGCGTTCG
Source organism: candidate division KSB1 bacterium (assembly GCA_034506395.1). NCBI lineage: Bacteria > Pseudomonadati > Candidatus Zhuqueibacterota bacterium. The sequence continues at coordinate 81,989 of JAPDPQ010000019.1, forward strand.
GTCGGGCATCCGAAGTGGATTGGTTACGATTTGCTCATAGCGTCTCTCAATTGGAGGGTGGGGTCTATCTTTCCATTGGCTCTGCTATTATGTCGCCAATGATTTTTGAAAAAGCGCTTTCAATGGCTCGAAACGTGGCGCGACAGTCAGCGCAGTCAATCAGTGATTTTTTAATCGTTGTTAACGATATCCAGCCGACCGGCGAATGGTCCTGGGGCACAGGACAAGAACCACCGAAAGACTCGCCCGCCTACTTTTTGCGCTTTTGCAAGACGTTTGATCGGATGGGAGCCAGGGAAATGCATTACCTCTGCCTCGATAATCGGGCATTCTTGATGAATCTTTATCATTGCTTGAGGCAAAAATCGGAACCGGCCCCAGAAAATACTGGCGTGACGGTGCCTCGCAGCAGCTTATGATCCCATAAGATCATGGCTATTAGAAGTTTTGTCTAAGGATTCTGGAAGAGGGGACAATTTTCTTCAACAGAATGAGTGCTCCACAGCAACAATTGCTAAACTGCATTTGGTGGCATTTCATTGCTGTGGGAGTAAAAGTTCTTTTTAATACAGCATTGAAGTCTGACGAAGCAATTTGATGATGCTTAAAAATTTTGAATTGATAGAGAGCGAAACAATTTTTAAAGGTTAACCCAAAGTTCAGACATCATGATAACTCCATCAATCGAAATCATCCGACCATTTGATGGCCGCAGGATTACGACGGCGTTGTTCGATTTTGATGGCACACTGTCGCGCGAGCGCGATGGCTGGATTAATCTCATGGTTGCCACCAATGCTGCTGCGATGGCTGCTGCATTGCCCAATGTGCCAGTGTCTGAAATTTTCAGTTGGGCGATCAACGACATCGAACAGACGATTGGAATCCCCACCTATCAGCAGATGAAGCGTCTCGCCGATGCCATTCGGAATCGAGGCGGCATTAGCTTATCGCCAGGGCGCTATAAAGAAGTTTATAACTTCGTATTGCAGGCCATGGTCAAAACAGCGCATTGGCAGGTAGAGACCGAGCAGCGTTCCATCGAAGAATTAAGGGTTCCAGGCGCCATTGAATTGCTGACCGCAATGGCGGACAAATTGGGACATGGCGCACTATTTTTAGCGAGTGGGACCGACATCGAACCCGTCATAGAAAGCTCCCGCTTTTTGGGATACGCCCCGTTCTTCGAAAACCGGATCATTGCATCCGGTTTTAATGGGCATTATGAGGACTGTCCCAAAAGACAGATCATCGACCAGCTTATTCGGGAACGTCGGCTCGGACCTGGTGAGTTGCTCACCTTTGGCGATGGCGTCCCAGAGATCGAATATACCGCGCAATCTGGTGGAATTTCTGTGGGGGTTTTGACACGGGATGAAAGCCATTATGAATTTCTTGGCCATTTCACGCATACCAATAAGCGACAGCGCTTGATTCAGGCTGGCGCGCATGTGTTGGTCTCGAATTTTTGTGAAACAGAGCAACTTATGGAACTTCTATTTTCTGACCAAACATTGTTTTCCAGCGCTAAAAATGAGTTGAATTAGTTGTAGCTAATGCATATATTCTTTTGTCTAAATAACAATGACTCAATCGAATCGATTTCGAACTGATGTCTATCAACAAAATCGTCGGAACCAAGTGATCTTCATATCTTTGGCTGTGATCGTCCAGAGTTGCGATCGAATTCGTGCATGAGCATGGCATCCTGATTCGTGGACAATCTGAATGGTATTTTGATGATAGCCAACGGACGATGATCAATTAAGCGAAAGGAGCCGCGCCTTGAGCAACGATTCAAAAAGCAAATTATTAGTGCTACTGTTCACGCTTGCGCTCTTGATCTCCTTCTCCTGGTGTTTTGCTCAGCCTCATGGTCGGACCGAACTCAACATTCCCAATATCCCAGGCTACATCACCTTAAAATGTGACTTTCATACCCATACGGTTTTTTCTGATGGATCTGTCTGGCCGACCGTGCGGGTGGAAGAAGCCTGGCTCGAGGGATTGGATGCGATCGCCATCACCGATCATATCGAATATCTGCCCCATAAGGATGATATCACGCCCAACCATGAACGCCCCTATCAAATTGCCAAGACAAGAGCAGATGAGTTAGGCATTATTTTGATCAAGGGAGCAGAGATCACCCGCGACATGCCACCGGGACATTTCAATGCGCTGTTTCTGAAGGAAATTGATCCATTGGACACAAAAGACTGGCACGATGCGCTGAAAGCCGCGCATGACCAAGGAGCGTTCGTGTTCTGGAACCATCCTGGCTGGCGCCAACCTCAAGAAGTTCCTGTCTGGTATAAGGAACACACTGAACTGCTGGAATCTGGCTGGTTTCAGGGGATCGAGATCGTAAATGAATACAGTTACTATCCGCTGGCATTTCAATGGGCGAAGGAGAAAAAGCTGACCATTCTGGGGAACTCCGATGTCCACTCCCCAATCCAGTTGACCTATAATCCAGCTCGAGGCCAACATCGTCCCATAACTTTGGTATTTGCCAGTGAAAGATCGGAGTTGGCTATCAAACAAGCTCTGCATGCCCGACGCACGGCTGTTTATCATAACGATTTCATTTACGGGGATGCGCAATTTTTAACAGCAATTTTTCAAGCTGCAAACCAAATTGTAACCCCAGAGGCGACAATCAAAGGCACAAACCGAGCGATTATTCAGATTCGGAATGATTCTGATCTATTATTCGAATTGATAGCTTCGGGTTCGCGAGAAGAAATTTCTTTTCCAGAGAAAATATTGATTTTTCCGAAACGAACCGTGGAATTTCAAGTGAGGGGAAAATCGAAAAGTGTGGCAGGCAAAAAGGAAATCATATTGCCATTTATTGTGAAAAACCTTTTATCAGCACCAGATCAAAGCGTGCCGATCGACTTCAAAATTGTGATCCAGTTTCTACCTGAATCATAAGCGACCAGCTCAACTTTTTTGATATCATCGAGCTGTTGCAACCTAATTTTGAGGGAATATGGGCTATGAATGATCTTTTGAAGTGGCGGAAGGAATTTCCGATCCTGGAAAAGACAGTTTATCTGATCAACAACTCCCTGGGTGCGATGCCGCGGGCGGTGTATGACAATTTGAAGCTGTACGCCGATATCTGGTCCACACGAGGGATTCGGGCTTGGGAGGAAGGTTGGTGGGAGTTCATCGGCGAGATCGGCAATATCCTGGCAGATATCATCAATGCCCCTAAAAATACCATCTCTATGCATCAGAACGTCACCATCGCCGAAGCTGTGGTGCTCTCCTGCTTCAATTTTCAAGGGAAGCAGAACAAGATCGTTTACAGCGATATGAATTTTCCCTCAGTGATGTACTTATACCAGGCGCAAATCCCGAACGGTGCAAAAATCCAGATCGTTCGCTCCGAGGATGGTATCACGGTTCCCACCGAAAAAATGGTCGCTGCGATCGATGACGAGACATTGCTGGTGCCGATCTCGCACGTCTTATTCAAAAGCGCTTACATTCAGGATGTTGAGGCGATCATCGAAAAGGCACATCAACATGGAGCCCATGTTGTGCTCGATACTTATCAATCGGTTGGAACCGTTCCAGTGGATGTCCAAAAACTGAACGTCGATTTTGTGGTCGGTGGTTCGATCAAATGGCTATGCGGTGGTCCTGGTGCCGCTTATCTCTACGTTCGCTCCGATCTCGGTGGCCGTTTGCAACCAAAGTTAACCGGCTGGATGGCGCATCAGATGCCATTTGCGTTCGAGCCCACCATGCGATTCACCGATAACATCGCTTTCAAATTTTTGAATGGCACGCCCCATTTGCCAGCGCTCTATACGGTAAAGGCTGGCTATGAGATCATCCGACAAGTGGGTGTCGAAAATATCCGACGTCGTTCGGTTCAGTTGACCGAGCGGATCATCCAACACGCTCAACGCTTTGGATTTAAAATCAATAGTCCCCTCAATGCTGACCAGCGCGGTGGCACTGTGGTTGTGCAAATGGAGAACAGCCAGCAAATCGCAAAAGAACTGTTGAAACGGGATTTTCTGATCGATTGGCGACCGAACGCTGGCATCCGAATTTCGCCGCATTTCTACAATACGGAAGATGAGGTCGACGCCATCATGGAGGAGATCTGGAAACTGTCGAATAACCGATCTTTGATTTGATCGAATAGCCAGTCTTCTTTTTGGGAAGATAGCCAGAATAATTGGCTGAACGCTTCAAAAATTCGAAAAGGAACATGATTATGGAGCCATCGGTTAAGGATACCAGCGCGCGATGTTGTGACGAACATCCTGCTCAATTCAATAGTTAAATGCCATTGGATGTTTTTTTCCAATGAGAAACTTGATGCTCCAATTCCATTACGCGCCCAAAATCGGAACCAATAACTAGCTTTGTTCATTTTGGATTAGACGGTTATCTGCGTCGATAGGAGATATTCTGACTGCTCAAATCTTGATGACGCAATTATCTAAAACCAACATTATAACAATAAACTTTGGAGGATAAAATTATGGCGTACACCTTCAAGGAACTCAAAGGTAAGACGGTTGCAGAATTGCGGGAAATTGCGAAGACTATCGAGCATGAGGCGGTGAAGGGATATACGCAATTGAACAAAGAGCATTTGTTAAAGGCATTATGCACCGCCTTGAATATCGATATGCATGAGCATCATGCGGCAAAGCTTCAGGAGAAGACCAATATCAAAAAAGAGATCCGCAGATTGAAAGTAGAGCGGGATAATGCCATCGCCGCCCATGACCACAAAAAGCTTAAAGAAATCCGAAGAGAGATCAAAATTTATAAGAATAAACTCCGACGAGCAATACTATAATTTCCACCCGAGCAAGAGGTTGCTGACTGGTCACCTTGATTGACCAGTCAGCACAAATTTCCGATGGATTTAGATGCTCATTTTTATCTGAAGAGACTTTCATGAACAACTATTTTGGTGCCGCAATCCTCGCGGTGTTTATCAGCAGCATCTGTTTTCAATTGCCACAATTGGTGGCTTCGAACCAAGCCGATCAGAGTGCTCAGTACAGCGTTGAACTAAAGTCATCAAATCTTCCAATTATCACTATTAGTACCAACGGCCAGCAGATTATTGACGAGCGCCGGATCCGAGCGCAGATGAAAGTGATCTACAATGGAGTTGGTCAGCGCAATAGCGTCTCTGACCCAGCCAATAATTATGATGGCTGGATCGCTATCGAGTTGCGGGGGAGCGCTTCGATCTCATATCCAAAGAAGAGCTATCGGTTGGAGACCCAGGACAGCAATGGCAATAATCTCAACGTTTCGCTCATCGGAATGCCGGCTGAAAATGATTGGGTCCTCTATGGCCCTTATGATGATCAATCGTTGATCCGCAATGTGCTGGCCTATAAACTTTCTAACGACATTGGAAGATATGCCAGCCGCACCCGGTTTTGCGAGCTGGTTCTCAACAATGATTATCGTGGCGTTTATGTTTTGATGGAAAGGATCAAGCGGGATAAAAATCGGGTGGATATTTCCAAGTTGGATTCGCTGGACCGATCTGGGGATGCGGTGACGGGAGGATATATCATTAAATTCGATAAAGTCGAAGGAGAAAACGTCGGTGGCTGGTGGTCGAATCGTGGCATTTTTTATCAATACCATTATCCCCGGGCTGATGCGATCTTCCCAGAACAGAAGGCCTATATCCGAAATTTTATGAACCAGTTCGAAACGGCCATGAGTCAGCCCGATATTGCCGATCCCAATTCCGGCTATCCGAAGTATATCGATGTATCCTCATTTGTCGATCATTTTATCTTAAATGAATTCTGCAAAAATGTTGATGCCTATCGGATCAGCAATTTCATGTATAAGGATCGCGATCGTAAAGGCGGCAAGCTCTGTGAGGGTCCAATCTGGGATTTCAATCTCAGTTTCGGCAAGGCCTGGTACAAGGAAGATCTCTTTCGAGATGATGAATGGGAGGTGGACCATAATCACTATAAGCCCAATGATTGGCCGAAAGTGCCGTTTTGGTGGGAGCGATTGGGTCATGATCCCACTTTCGCGCAATTGGTGGAACAGCGATGGCGAGAGCTCAGGGCTACCGTGCTCAGTCTGGATTATGTCTATCGGACGATTGACCTTTTAGTGGATACTTTGCGCGAGGCGCGGGTACGAAACTTTGAGCGCTGGCCCGAAACTGCCAAAGATCATGATTATGAAACAGAGATCCTGATGATGAAGCTCTGGCTCAATGATCGCGTCAACTGGATCGAAAAACATCTGGCGCAGTTAAGCGCCGTTCAAAGCCCGATCAGAGCAGACAACGTCCCAATTGAATTTGTGTTGGAACAAAATTATCCAAATCCATTTAATTCCACAACCACCATCTGCTATCGGATTCCTCAGCCTGCCAAGGTTCAGTTGATCATTTTAAATATCCAAGGTCAGGAGATCGTGCGGCTTTTTGATGGATCCCAGCTCCCTGGACGCTATCAAATCTCATGGGATGGGAAAGACCACCGGGGCATGCCCATCGGCTCTGGAGTATATCTTTACCAGCTCCGTACCAATGAACTGACTTTAACCCAGAAGCTGCTATTAATTCGATGAAATTTTTTTATTGATAGCCCAAAACCCAGAGGCATGCCTGAATTTCTCAGCGGCAATTCGTTCATGAAGTTTCCATCTTAAGATTGCAAGCAAAATAGATTTTCGATGGCTGATAATGGCTCAATCCACGGACAAAATTTTTATGTTTCATAAGCCGAAAGGCGTTGTGGTAACGCGGAAGGATGAGCACGGTCGCCGGACGGTTTACGATTGCCTGCCAAATTGGGTGTTGCAAGATGGTTGGGTGCCCATTGGTCGTTTGGATCGCGACTCTCGGGGCATGCTTTTGTTCACACAAGATGGCGAGATCGTTGACCGTTTGACACGTCCCCATGCTTGTGCCAAGACCTACTTGCTCTGGGTGCGCGGTCGGGTGACCAATCAACATATCGCCATGATGAAAGCAGGAGTAATGGCTCAAGGTGAATTGCTAAAAGCCATTGAAATCCAGCTATTGGGGGGTGCCGGCCCCAAATCGCGCATTCAAATTGTGCTCGATGAGGGTAAAAATCGCCATCTTCGTCGAATGTTCAGTCAATTGAAAGATCCGCTTCGTGGGACTTCGCTCAAGGTCGTTGACCTCAAACGGATCGCAATCGGTTCAGTGAAATTGGATATCCCTTCCGGCGACTGGCGGTTTCTCACTTCGGCCGAGATCGACTCGCTCACCCGCTGACTATTCCTGCACCAGAATGCTGTATCAGGATTTCGTCAGTTAAAGTTGCAAAAATCGAAAGCCGTAGTTCCAGTGTCATTCTTGCCAATGCAGGAATCCAGCTCCAAACTGTTATTATTCTCGAGCCAATCAGGCAATACCTCACCGCGCAGGCACAACGCTGCTCGAATACTTCTGGAATCGATCGAAAAGACTCGATTTTACTTAAACCTCATCCTTTCACCCGTGACCACATCTGACAATGAAGAGACAAATCGGACTTACAACCGCCACTTCCATCGTTGTAGCCAATATGATCGGTACTGGTATTTTCGTCACCACGGGATATATCGCAAAGCTGGTTCCTGGTCCAGCCTGGGTGATGCTCTGCTGGGCAATTGGCGGGTTCATCGCTATCTGCGGTGCTTTATGTTATGGCGAGCTCTCTACAAGAATGCCTGAAGTGGGTGGAGAATATGTCTATTTGAAAAAATTATACCATCCCTTGCTCGGTTTTCTCACTGGCTGGACCAGCTTGATCGCGGGATTCTCAGCGCCGATCGCCAGTGCCGCCCTGGGTTTTTCCGCCTATGTCTTCGCTGGAATGAATATTCCAATCACGGATCATCAACCGTTCCCACAAAAACTATGCGCTACTCTCATTATCCTGATCTTCACTCTGATCCATTACCTCGGAATAAAAATCGGTGCTAAAGTCCAGGTGCTTTTAACTGCCTTGAAAGTAATGATCATCTTGGGGCTGGCAAGTCTGGGCCTCTGGTTTGGAACCATCAGCCAATTGCCGCTCATGGAAGAACCATTTGCCTCATTCAATGTGCTATCTTTTGGCACAGCGATTATGCTGGTGATGTTCGCATATAGCGGATGGAACGCCAGCAGCTATATCGCTGGCGAACTAAAAAACCCCAGAAGCACCCTTCCCTGGTCTCTGGTTTTAGGAACGATTATTGTTATTTTTCTCTACCTCGCCATCAATGCTTTTGTACTAGCTATGCTGCCCTATTCTGAGCTCAAAGGAACAATTGCGGTGGTTCATGCGGCCGCTGTGAAAATCTTTGGCGACTGGATCAGCAATGGCATAAGCGCATTGGTGAGCATCTGCCTCCTGTCTTCGCTCAGCGCATTCATTATGGTTGGGCCAAGGGTCTATTTTGCCATGGCAAAGGATAAATTATTTTTCCCATTTGCCGACCAGATTCATCCGCGCTATCAAGTCCCAGGAAGATCGATCGTCCTCCAGGGCGCAATTGCGGTCGCCATGGTACTGATCAGCCCATTGGAGCAATTGTTATTGTATATCTCATTTGCGCTGAACATTTTTCCCTGGCTGGCAATCATTGGGTTGTTTATTGCGAGACGCAGAGGGATCGGTGAAGTGACAGCGGTCAGGGCGACGGGATTCCCCATCGTTGCAATATTGTATCTGGGATCCAGCCTACTGTTGATGGGTATCATGTATCGGGCCCGGCCTATCGAATCCACAGCAGCACTGCTGACCGTGCTGGCGGGGATTCCGTGCTATTTTATCTGGATAAAAATTGTGAATTGGAAAAAGCCCCTGTGAAAGAAGCTTTCCTCCACAAGGGCTTCAACCCACCGCGTCTCACCGCACCAGTACCATCTTGTTGATGGCTTCAAAACCTGTGGTTGTCATTTTATAGAAGTAAATCCCGCTCCCCACCATGAGACCGCCATCGTCACAGCCATCCCAAATAATCGAATAGCGGCCAGCCGGTCGTACTTCATCCATCAATCTCCGCACTGTTTGCCCCATGACATTCATCACTTCGATGGTCACTTTCGCTGATTGAGGCATCTCATAATGGATAATCGTCGCTGCATTGAACGGATTCGGTTGATTTTGACTTAAGTGCCATCGTTTCGGCAATTTTGAACTCCGATCATCAATGGACGCAGCAATGATCGCTGGCGCATCATCAATAACGAGTTCGATCAATTTAAAATCGGTTGCACTCGGCACATTCAAACCGCTTCGTTCAAATAGCAAATCGATGTGCAAGTTTTGCTCTTGCAAAGATCGCCCTGCTGCAAAGGCCAAAATAATCTGATTCGATGTGCTATGAACTTCCATCACGATATCAGGATTTTCACAGAGCGAACCAGAACAAAATTTCAAATTATCCGAGTCATACTGCAGTTTCAACCGACCCGAAAATGCTGGAGAAGAAAAATTCAGAATTAGAGGCACAAGCGTCATTGCATTCTCTTGTAGCAGTGGATCTTGGAGATGAACCGCTACGTTGGCCTGAGTCGATTCCTCCTCGGCTCGTCCCCAATTCCCTGTCACATCGCCATATAGGATGCCGAAATAGTCCTGATTGAACTGAGAACGCTGCAACGCGACATAGGAACGACCAGATGGCGCGCTCACCCAGTTCGAGTCGGTCATGACAAAATCGTGTGGCACAAAGGTCCAATCCCTGCCGATCGGAAATTGAGAATTTGTGCCGACAACCCGCTGCAAGATGTATGAGGCATCATAAGCTGAGACCTTTCCGTTCCCCGTGACATCTGCGGCAATTTTTTGATACGGGCTCAACTGTTTAACGCCCACCACATACTGAAGCGCAAATGAGGCGTCCAGCGGCGTAATGGCATCTCGGGAATCATTAGTTTTATTTGGCATCACCTGGTAGTTGCCGGAGTGAAGACCTAAAAATTTGTATCTGCCATCGCTGTCGCTGATAGCTTTCAGGTTCGATGCGCCAGATAGCAAGATCTCCGCATCGTTTACTGGCATCTGACTATTGGCATAGTAGCTGACCCGACCATCGATATCCGCTATCGTGTAAATATGCAGATCGACAGGGACGAAACGGTTTGGCTCATCCAAATCATTGCTTGAGATGGCGATCGTGGCGGAGTAATAGCCAATCCCCAGGGTATCGCCATTGACCACGGAATTGACCTGCAACTGGATAATTTGGCTGGCATCTGGCTGGAGCCTTCCCGCTGTTGGGCTCAGGGTGAGCCATCCGAGCTCCACTCGCTCGCCAGCAACCATCACTTCGTCCAAGGCAATATCGGCATTGTCGCTGGCGACAACGTTGAACGCCAGCCGCACATTTGAATATCCGCTGAATGCAGAAAGGTCGACGATCGTATAATACCAGGTGAAATCCTCCCATCTTCCAATATCCCCAAAGGTCCATAAAGTTTGCCAAGTCTTTCCATCGTCGAGACTGATCTTGAGAAACAAGTCACCGTGATCGTAAGGGGAGACATGCCAATAATAACTACTCTGCCACCAAAAGCTAATCGAGGGAGTGCGAACGGTCGAAAAATCCAAAGCCGGGCTAATTAGCCATTCGTTGAGGTTGATCCCCCAATAGCACACCGCGCTGTAATTGCCGGAGAAAACATAGCTCTGAGAATCGATGGTCCAATGAGCCGGCTGAGTTCCACCGGGGCTACTTGGGCCATCGATTTTGGTCCAATTCGGTGGCGGGACAGTCCCACTTTCAAAGCCCTCATAGAGCAAAATATCTCCGATCCGTTCGCTGTGATAAATCCCCCTCGGTTCTGTCTCGCCTGGCTTGGTCTTCCTCGCGATTTTTCCGAGCGGATTATTTGGATTGTCCCCATAGCTATTCCCATTGTTTTTGCTCTTCGGAGAGCGAATGGCATCTGTTTTTTTGCTACCGTTGATGGACCATTTGGTCTGGTCAGAATCCATCGGAAATCCCACCAAAGCTTCTGAGGCCATAGCTGCATTTGTCATCTGATTAGCGATGGTCATGGTCCTGGCACGCACCGCGAGGCTGAAATCAAGTGCGCTTCCTCCAACATTGCTGATCGTCATCGTCATGATAACTGATTGCCCGCGAATGAGATCGATGCGAAAGGAATCAGGAATCACCGAGATGGAGGGAGCTCCTCCCTTGACATAGTTGATCGCCTGGTAGGCATCGACCCGACCAAATCCTGAGGCTAAATCAAAATGGGGGTCGCCAACATCAAGAGACTGATCATTCAGTACCTTGGCTATCTGCGTGGCATGCAATCCTGGCGCTGCTTCACGGAGCAAGGCAGCAATACCAGCACTGTGCGCTGCCGCCGCAGAAGTTCCTATAAACGGATTGCTGAAAAAACCAAGTTTTCCCACCTTGGTTTGCACCCCATCGATAGCCGCATGATCAGGTTTATTCCGTTCCAGAAATCGGATGGGGTTACCATCGGCATCATATTGATAGATTCTCGCTGGTCCACGACTGCTAAAGCTTTCGATCGTGTCATAGTTGGTATCGGCAGCGTTGATGGCCGCAACCGCCAGGCAGTGTTCAGCAGCGCTATGACCAAAAATTGCTCCGGTGCCGCCAGTATATTCTTGCGGGGTCACATCCGTACCAAAGGCATAAAGCGTTATGCGCCGCGGTTGACCACGATATTTTTTCAGGCATAGATGCACGGTGATGCTGGAAGCTCGGGGATTCGTATAAGCAAGCATTTCGACAGGATCATCATCACCATCTTGCGTGTCTTCGCTGGAGGCCAATGTGGATTGCAACTTATCATCATACAGATAAAGATCGTAATCATCCCGCGCTTTGCTGAATTGATTATTCCATTGCACCACAGCAGTGATTGTCGCCTTAGGGCCCAATTGAATATTCATGGTCTCATCCCCAGAGGCAAAATTATGCCAGCCATCATTGTCCCCATCCGAAAAATCCGCCTCATAATGATCCTGTTGCAGATCCCCAGCCGAGGTGATATAAACCACATTGAAATTTTCCACAAGATCATTTATTGTCTGCGCAATGATGCCATCCTCGAATACTGGTTCGAGTGGGTATATGATATCATCGCAGATCACGGTGCAACCAGCCTGTTGTAGCAATTTGATGTTATTGGAGAAATCTGTCTCGCTACTGCCCTTGTCCGCAAAGGCGAGCTGAGCACCTGGAGCAATATCATAAACGATCTCTAACATAGCTGTACCAGCATCCCCACCAAAACGATTATTGATAATCTCAATGGTTCGTGGTAAATCACCACTTGCCTGGGAATTAGCGACATGGCTGCATCCGTCCGAAAGAATCCCGATTTTTTGGCCGATACCAGAAACTTGAAACGATCTTCTCGCTTGATCGGCTCGCAAAATGACATCCCCAGCGGTTACCACCTCTCCAGATTGCAAATACGGTTTCAAAACCGGCCGGATGTGAAATATTTGCTCAAGTTGTGCAATTTTTTCAAGCTGAGCCACTGGAATCCATCCCACGATCTGGTGATGATTCGAACTAATCGGCAAATGCTCTGTGCTCGCTTCGATCTTGAATCCAAGTTGAACGAGCTGTTTCAGAAAAAAACCGGAAATTGCCGTCGTTCTCAATACCACATGCACCTGCTGCTGGTCGATTTGCAATAAGGGACTCATTGGAAAGCCCGATAGATCATTTTGCCCTTCAAGCCCCTCAGATCGCCACCTCATGCATAGATCATAAATAGCCGTGTTCAGCTTATTCGCAGTTACCATCGCCCTCAAACGACCGTCCTTGCTTGCTTGGGGAGAAATAAAAGTGAGATCCTGACCGAGCAGAGCTGATAGCCATGTGAACGACGCCAAAATCAATCCAATAAACATTCGGGTCTTCATAATTGGTACCTTCAATAAGATTATTGTTTTTTCTTTCAATTTTGGATTTCTTGCTCACAGATTCTTTTGAAGATTCCTTACCACTTGGCACATTAGCATCACGCCATTCGAATTGCGGAATCATCAAGATCTCCACTATGGATCTGTGAGCGGCAAGTCAATATCTCGATCATTCAAGAATTCAATCGTCCTTTAGAAAAGGCAACATTCGATTTTTAGCTAACTTTGAAATGGTTATTACTGCAAACATAACGCCAAACCGCTTCAAAATTAGCCAAATAAAATTATTGCATTTCTCCGCGCCATTCAATAAATTCGACATGAGACATTGTCCATACCATAAAAGTATTGCCACGAGCTTTTGGGAGATAAAAATTTTTTGGTGCTTTTTCTATATTTCGTCGGTGACATAAAAGAACAATCTCCATTTTCGATTTGCAGGATATTTTTAAATCTGATTTGCTCACTGCTGGTTTGCGAAAAGAGTCATTTATCAGAAGAACAAATAGACCGAGAGGGATTGCCCATGCTCAACCAAACCTTAAAAGCGATGTTAATCATCATGCTGATTTGCTCCCTTGTAACTGTTGGTCACGCTCAGCGGATTCGGTCGATGCTCAGCCGAAGTTACCCAGTAAGCGAATTGCAGCGGATATTGACCTCTCAATCTGATTTTCATCCATTTCCGCGCTGGTCGGAGCGATCCGCCTGGAACAGCTTAGCCGAGCCCTTGCGAAAATTTCTCATCGAGCGAGGCGAGAATTATCTGAACTATCAATGGCCCGCCCTCCCTGCCACGTTGTTCCTTGAATTTGCTCGCACCGGCAATCGGGAAAACTTCCAGCGTCAAGCCTTTGCGCGTCGGGATGCCCTATGCCATCTGGTGCTGGCAGAATGCACCGAGGGCCGGCGTCGATTTCTGGATGATATCGTCAACGGCATCTGGGCCATCTGCGAGGAATCCTATTGGGGCGTCCCAGCCCATGTGGGAATGCAGAGGCAAGGCGTTGGTTTGCCAGATATTGCCGAGCCCACAGTTGACTTATTCGTCAGCGAAACCGGCGCATTATTAGCATGGACCTATTACCTTCTTGGCGAAGAGCTGGATCGTGTTTCGCCTTTGATCAATCAGCGCATTTTAGCCGAAATAAATCAGCGATTACTCACGCCTTGCCGTGAGCGGCAGGATTTCTGGTGGATGGGATTTATTCCCGGCTTGACCATTAATAATTGGAACCCATGGATCAATTCCAATTGGCTTGCTGCAGTGTTGCTCACCGAAAAGAACCCAGGAAGACGCATCCAGGCGGTTGAAAAAATTATGCGGAGCCTGGATGTTTTCATCGACAGCTACCCGGATGATGGTGGCTGTGACGAGGGGCCTAACTATTGGGGTCGCGCCGCCGCTTCCCTTTTCGATTGCTTAGAACTATTTTATCTTTCCAGCAACGGCAAAATCAACCTTTACAATCAGCCGCTCATCAAAGAAATGGCGCGCTTCATCTATCGCGTTCATATCGCCTATGATTATTATGTCAATTTTGCTGATGCCGCGGCAATCGTTTACCCAGAAGCCGATTTGATTTATCGCTTCGGAAAGCGGATTGGCGATCAAATTATGCAGGATTTTGCAGGCTATCTCGTTTCGCGCCGGGGCGAATTGAGACGATTATTGACCAGCAGCATCGGCCGGCAACTGGCAGCTATCTTTAATTATGACTCGCTTCTGGCAGCAAATGCCACAGCTCCGTTATTGCGCGATGTCTGGCTGCCAGGCCATCAGGTGATGATCGCCAGATCTCTGGCCGGCTCTACCGCCGGATTATATGTGGCTGCTCAGGCCGGCCACAACGCCGAAAGCCACAACCATAACGACGTGGGAAACTTCATTGTTTACATGAATGGTGTGCCTATGATCATCGATGTCGGCGTTGAATCTTACACCCGCAAGACATTTAGCGCCCAGCGATATGAGATTTGGACAATGCAATCCGCTTATCATAATCTGCCCAGCATCAACGGCATCATGCAAAAAGACGGTCGACAATACGCTGCCAGAGACGTACTTTATTCCTCCAATGATAGCTATGCACAACTGAAAATGGATATCGCCAGCGCTTATCCAACTGAGGCGGGGATCAATTATTGGGTCCGCACCATCCGGCTCAATCGCAGCCAGGATATCACCATCACCGATGATTTTGATCTCAAGCTGGCCAGTGATAATATCCAGTTCACTCTGATGACCGCTGCCAGACCTGAGTTGCTTGCGTCCGGTCAGATCAAGCTCAATCATTCCATTGATCAGAGCTCGGCTCAATTGCATCTTTCTTTCGATGCTGATAAATTCAAAGCTGATTTTGAGATCATTCCGATTAAAGATGACAATCTTAAACGAGTATGGGGACAACAAATCTACCGAATTTTATTGAAGAATATTGTGCCATTGTGGCGAGAGTCGATAAATGTTAAAATCAGCCAGTGAGCAAAAATTGCTCGAACAAATGATTCGATCGAAAATGCTGAACTTATTTAAGCTGAAATATCGAACATAAACATCTTTATTTTAGATCACATTCATATCGAACAATACCAAGCCCTGCTAAAGCCACGGCTTCACCAGGACAAGATACTTTTGCCAGAAACTTATGCGCTGCGACAATATTACCCCAATCCCTTTCATTCCTGCACCCGCATCGAATATTCCCTGGCAGAAGCTGGCAAGGTGAAGCTAGCGGTTTATGATCTCCTGGGACGCGAAGTGGCCATTTTAGTGAACCAGCAGCAGCCAGCAGGACATTATGAAGTGACCTTTGATGCCCGCGATTTAGCTAGTGGGGTTTATATCTATCGCCTTGAAGCTGGCGCGTATGTTGCCAATAAGAAGCTGGTGCTGGTTCGTTAGCGATGGCATAAAGAAGACTGACCGGTCGGTGGCAGCGACTGGTCAGTGACATGTTTTACCAAGCAACGGCGCTGCTGTTAAAAATATCAAAAAACCTATTGACTTTTTCTTTTTTTGGATTATAATTAAGGTAACGGCTGAAATAAGACAAGCAATCATTCCTAAACTAATAAATTGATGAATAACATATGACCGATGGGTTAAAGCTGCGAAACTAGACTTTAAAAATGAAAAAGTGCAGTCGTCAATCTTCAAAAGCCGGGGTCGAAACTTCAAAACTCGGTGAGAGCATAAAAGATAACAACTGATGGGGTAGCTTCTGCCTGAGCCCAATGAAATGGCTAGTGACCGGATAATGCCCTGAAAAAGCCAATCTGTTTTTGATGAGCAAGGACGGAAGCTGAATCAAACAGTTTGATAATAAATGTGAGAGGAGAGGCTTTAAATTTTAAATTTCTGACCCTAATGGAGCAAGAGACGCCATGAAGAAAAAAAATATTCAATTTATAGCCCTCTCGATTTTATGGTTGCTTTTTCTAACATGTACCGAAGATGTTCCTCTAAAAATTAAAGAGGATGAGCTTTCTCCTGGAACCTGGCAATCCCTGGAATTTCATGATAAAGTACCAGTCAACCTTACCCTCGCTGAGCCGTATCTTTACGTAGCCGCAGCAAAGGACGGTGTCTGGCGTCGGAATATAGCTCAAATGAATGCAGATTGGGAATATTTAGGATTAGCCAGCTATGATTCGACGCTTGGCCCTCTGTACGGCGTTGCTAAAGTTGATATCTGGGGCAATGATATCCTGGCAGGACTTGATGCTCCTATTGAAATAGAAAAAGGTATAAAGGTCGGAATCTGGCGCTCTCGTGATGGTGGCAAAACCTGGGCGCCATCCGATTCAGGCATCAGAACAGATAATTATCGTTCTAGCAAGGTGTATGATTTAAAACGTTCACCGCATGATCCTCAAATAATATTAGCTGGGAATAACACAATTTTCAGATCAAATAATAATGGCGAATCATGGACATTAGTTTATCCAGATCGTCGAGATGTGAGCATTAGATATTATGGTTTTACCTGGCATCCTTCCAATCCCAACCTTGTATGGGCCTACGGACAAAGCGGGCGTGGAGATCCATTTCTTCAATATTCAGATAACTTCGGAATAATGTGGCAAGATTTGAGAACTGTTAGGTTTCTTCAATATAAAGCACTTTCTTTATTTGATCTCGAGTTTGATGCAATAAATAATAATGTAATTTATGTGGTAACTGACGGTGGAATCTTCAAATCTTTAAATGGTGGTCAAGATTGGATAGACAATGTGGAACCATCGCCTCCGATTTTGGTTGATAGTAGTATTACTGTCTTCTGGAAGATACTATGTCATCCAACACAATCAGATATCTTCTTTACCATTTCCCGCAACCAATTATATCTATCTTCTGATGCTGGCACTTCCTTTTATCTTCTCACATCACCAAACAAAGAGAATATTTTCACACTGGAATTTGACAGACTAAGGGATATGTTATATATTGGGGCTGCTGATGGAATATTTCGGTTGAAAAATCCGCTGAATGCACCGCGAATTAAATTATCATCTATCAGTGAAATCCAGAATTTAAATTAGAGGGAGGATCAAACCATGGATGCCAAGACGAATAAGTTTATTATATGCCAGATAGCTCTCGTTGCATTGTTTAGTATATTTGCATTTTGCTTTGGCAGCGCATTTTCACAAGAACAAATTATCCAAATTCATGGAATTAGCTACGCCTTAAAAAATGGAAGATGGTACGTATATATTCATAATGAGTTTGGTGCTGAAAGCATCCCCAATCGGATTATAGTGCGCAGAACCGATCGCGGAATTCTTACAGATAATGACCTTAAAGCGATAGGAGTTCATGACATTCGTTTTGCCAGCCCTCGGTTTTTGGAAGGATATTATGTTTTATCTCCGCTTGATAGCCTTAGATCTTTTGAGGTAGCGCAGACGCTTTCATTGTCAGGTCTTTTTGATTATGTCGTCCTGGATGGCTATGGAAAAAGAGGTGTAACTGCAAATGACCAATATTTTACTCAGCAATGGAATCTAAGTGGAACAAAGCTGCGCATGGAAAATGCCTGGGATATTACTGCTGGAAACCCTTCCGTTATTTTAGGTATTGTTGATTCAGGTTGTGATTATGGACATCCAGATTTATCAGGTAATATATGGTCAAATATCGGCTGGGACTTTGTGGATAATGACAATTCACCCATCGACAGCTATGGTCATGGTACCAATGTCACAGGAATACCAGGCGCCAGAACGAATAATTCGATCGGAATTGCTGGCATAGCTGGTGGCTGGGGGAATCAGGCTGGCGTCTCATTAATGATCCTAAAAGATGGGAACCAAGATCCTATCATTTCATTAACTGCCCAAGCTATTGAATGGGCAGCTGATCATGATGCTAAAGTTATAAATATCAGCAGTCAATTTGAACCAAATGACCCTGATTTAGAGCTACTTGAAGCTGCTGTTAATTATGCTGTAGGATCACACGATGTAGTTGTAGTTGCTATTGCGGGTAATCACAAAGACTCCTATAAAAATGATTAGAGCATTCGTTATCCTGGAAAATGGTCCAATGTGATTTCATGCGGAGCCACCGACCAAAATGACGTAAGATTTTCAAACAGTTTATACGGACCCGAGCTTGATGTAATGGCGCCAAGTATGGTATACACAACTGATATAAGAGGCGCAGGAGGTACAGTTTCCGGTGATTATTATGACAGTTTCGCTGGTACTTCAGCGGCTGCACCGCATGTCGCTGGACTTGCGGCACTGATTCGCTCGGTCGATCCATCTTTAAACTGGAGCCAAGTTCGCGAAATCATCTGCAACACAGCAGATAAGGTTCCTGGTATGGGAGGGCAACCTTTTTCAAATTATTATGGCTACGGTCGCATCAACGCCTACCAGTCCTTGCTTATGGCCTTAGCCTATGCCAACAAGACTCCCAACATCTCGCCCACCATCTACAACAACCAGCGCATCTTAGCCCGGGGACAGAATAATCCCGCTAACATGCTCCATGAAGTGTTCGCCGCTGGCGTGAGCGAAAGCTACGAGCTATTCTATCGCCGCTCCAGTAACAATGGCGCAAGCTGGGATGTCACCGCCCGCTTGAGTGCGGGAACCGAAAACAACCGGCAGCCCTGTCTGGCCATCATCGATGAAGGCACAACCGATGGCGTCCATGTGGTGTGGCAGACCAAAAAAGCCAATGTCAAATATAAAGTTTACTATCGCAAAAGCAGCAATGGTGGCGCTTCCTGGGGCGATCCTGTGTTGGTAGCCGATGACATCACCTGCTCCTCTTATCAAAGCGCTGGACCCATGCCCGTCATCACTTCAATTTCATACGCTGGTAGCTATAAACTTATTGTGGTCTGGGTAACCAGTAGTGGTTTAAAATACCGAACGGCCTCCAATGATCAATGGGCAACGACTGGCTCCCTGGATGACTCGCCCGATAATGATAAAGTGTGGTTTCCGTCACTCATGGGCAAAGATAGCTGGGCATCTCTCCTTTATTCAACGCGCGACAACGTCTTTTCGCGTATCTACAATAACGGCAGTTGGTCAAGCCGAACTACCGTCGACAAAACCACCACCATTTTCGACCGCGCTCCACAAGTGGCCATCACCTACGGCAATGAAACCGCCGCAGTCTGGTACGCTCGACCTAGTGGGGGCGGCAATTATCGCATCTGTTTTCGCATGGGCCAAAGCAATAACACCTGGAACAGTCAATATGATGAATTTAGCCACACCAATCGGGATGCGCTATATCCGACGGTCACCGTTTATGGTCCGCCGCAAGACGATTGTTCCACCGTGCTCTATCATACCTCAGACAACCAGGTTCATTTGCAACTGAAAGTGGGCGATGATGGCTCGTGGACTGCCTATACGCCAGGAACTAATAATCGCTTTGCCAACATCACCGCTACTCGCTGGGATACGCCCAAGATGATCTGGACGGGCAATCAAACCAGCGGCGCTGGTCCTTATCCCATTGAGCTGAGCCAGCAATATCTGCCCAAGATCGCCCAAACCAGCCATTGGGTTTATCATCGTCGCGCCGACTTTGAACATCCCGATGACGCCAGCGCGCTATCGCTGGAATGGGGCGAGATCGAAGTCAGCACCAAAAGCGGAGAATCCCTGTCGCTGGAATTCGTCCCCTGCAACCAACACATCAATCTGCAGCTTAATGATGCCACGATCATGGATTATCTGGCCACTCAGCCAATAGCGCTTCCTGCCACGGCCGAACAATTGCGCTTTCATTATCGCGTATTCAGCAGTTGCGAGCAAGATACTTTGGCTGATAAAATTGCCACTGGCTTTACCAATGTTGAAGTGGTCTTTCGAATAACGGATCAAGCTTCAGGTCAGAGTTATGTCCTCACAGAACGCTACGCCGATACCAATGGTGCTATTGATGAAAAGCAGGAAGTGACAGTGGATGTCTCGCCCTTGGCTGGAGCTTCGATCGTCATCAGGCCCGAGCTTGGTGGGCCAGCGGTTGTGGGAAAGCAGTTCAGCTACAAGCTGGGTCACATTTACATCGAACAACCTAAGGCGCTGCCAAAGCCAAGGCCGCAACAGTTGAAAACACTTGAGCCAGAGACGTTTGCCATAACACAAAACTATCCCAACCCCTTTAATGCCTGCACCCATATTCAATATTCCCTGGCAGAAGCTGGCAAGGTGAAATTAGCGGTTTATGATCTTTTGGGACGCGAAGTGGCCATTTTAGTGAACCAGCATCAGCCAGCAGGATATTATGAAGTGACGTTTGATGGCCGCGATTTAGCCAGCGGGATTTATATCTATCGCCTTGAAGCTGGCGCGTATGTTGCCATTAGAAAGTTGGTGCTGGTTCGCTAGCAATGGCACGAGATGAAAAGACTGACCGGTCGCTTGTACACGACTGGTCAATGCGATGTGCTCCTAAGCAGCGACGTTTCTGTTAAAAATCTCAAAAAGCTACTTGACTCTTTTTTTTCTTGATTATATTAAAACCGAGGCTGAAAATAGGACTATCCATCTTTCCTGACTTTATAAGTTGACGACTGAGATACGACCTACGGATTAAACCTGCGAAACGGAACCTGGATCAGAAACTGGCTACGGAATAGAACACCACGCTTGAACGAATAGCGCTTGCCTCGTCTTGATGAAACGACTACTAACAGAATAATAGCTGGAAAAAGATAATTTGATCTTTGATAATTGGAACGAAACCCCGAATCGGACGCTTTGACAATATTGTTGAGCCGAGAGAACAGGGGCCTTTTATTACTTATAGGAATGGAAGGTGATAATGCGATGAGAAAAAATTATCTAAAAGTGCTGGGCTTTTGTCTGTCCATCCTCGGGCTGGCTATGCTTTTATCATGCCAGAGAGGAAAAGAGATCACTCGACCTGAACAACCTCGCCCCCAGGGCTGGATAGCGATGGGATTAGAAAACCTTCAGGTCAATCGAATCAAAGTTATCGGCGATTGGGTGTATGCCTGTACCCGGCAAAATGGCTTACTGCGAAGTCCCCACAATCTGGCTGCTGAAGCAGATTGGCATTATCTTGGCTTGGCGAATTTGCGCGTAGACGTCGGATATCAGGAAGGTCTAACAGATATAGTGTCTTTAGAAGACACTCTGATCGTGAGCGTGAGATCTGGGAATTTCTCGCCTGCGGTGTCTGGCATTTACCGCTCGATTGATGATGGTAAAACCTGGATCAAATCGGATTCTGGTTTTTATACCGATCAATATTATAAGGGTACCGCTAATGTCATTCGATTAATCCAATCTTCCCAGAATCCTCGTTATCTTTTAGCAGTTTGTAGCGGAGGGCCATTAGTATATTTAAGCCAGGATTTTGGCCGTGCCTGGAAGTTAATATTCTCCATTTTTTCAGGCATTACCTTTTATGCAGCAGCTTTTCATCCGTTAAGTTTAAATGAGCTCTGGGTAGGAGGCAACAGCAATAGGGGATTACCATTGCTGTATAACTCAACAGATCAAGGAACTACCTGGCAAGAGATGCTCAGGTGGCCCTATTATCCAGATGTGCAAGATATGGTAAATGATATTGTGTTTAACCCGTATCATGGCAAGCCCTTATATGTCTGCATGAATCATTTCATTCTAACAACAACCGATGCGGGCCAAACCTGGGTGAAGTCTGATACATTAAAAACAGGTTTGTGCAATTTGGATATCAATCCTCATAATGCTAACGAATTGATTGCCTGCGGTTCAAAAAATTTGTACAAATCCATCGATGGTGGTCATAATTGGACAGTGTTAACCCAAGGTCCCCCTGATTTATTCATGATTAACATGGCCATAGATTGGGATAAAAGAATCCTTTATGTCAATACTTGTGAGTTCAGATTAGAAATTTCAGCCGGAATATTTAAGTTATTTTTCTAAGTTATACAACGAAAGGAGATCGTCATGAATGCTTTTGCCAATCGAATGAATAATATTTCTTTCATTTTGATTTATGTATTTATGTTATTATTAATATCATTATCCTCTGCACAGCAACAATATTTTTATTTAATGGATCGAACCTATTGCTTTGCAGGGGGGAAATGGTACACTTATTTTCAGGGCAGCATCGGTGATGAGATTATAGCGCATCGTATTGTTGCCCGTCTTAGGGATAAAGGTTATCTGAAGGGCTTCAATTTTGCTGATTATAATATTCAGGGCGTTTCGGTAGCCCGCCGGCGGATTTTGAATGGCTTTTATCTGCTTAAAGTGATGCCAGACGCGGATCCTTTTAAAATTGCCAAGCAATTGGAAGAAACAGGTCTCTTTGACGTTCTTGAATTTGATGCCCTGGGACAAAATTTGGGCACGCCCAATGATCCCCATTATATTAATCAATGGAATCTTAAAGAAGATAAGCTCGATATGCCGCATGCTTGGGATATTAGCACTGGCAGCTCTCAGGTGATCCTCGCTGTGATTGATGGCGGCGTATTATATACTCATGAAGACCTCGATGCCAATCTCTGGGTTAATTCGGCTGAAGATCTCAATCACAATGGCTGGCCCGATTTCTTTTCGGCAGCTCAAGGCGGGGATTTGGATGGAGCTGATAATGATGGTAATGATTACATTGACGATCTGATTGGTTGGGACTGTTTTGATGATGATAATCTCCCAGAAGCCGATACACATGGTACTGGCGTAGCGGGGATAGCAATTGCGCAAACTAATAACTTTGAAAATGGTCAATATCGAGGTGTAGCAGGAGTAGCTGGTGGCTGGGGTAGCCAAAAGGGAGTAAAATTTATGAGCCTTGATGATTTAGGTCCAAGTAACCTTGATCAATTTGCCATGGCGGAGGGAATCCAATATGCTACTGATAATGGAGCAAATGTCATTAATATTAGCGGAATATTTGAAGAAGATTATGCTGTCGTTAGAGAGGCCGTCAACTATGCCACAACTAGTCCCAATGATGTTGTTATTGTTTGTGGAGCTGGGAATGCTGGAGATGAAGTAATGTACTATCCAGCACGGTATTTCAATACCATCTCTGTGGGAGCAACCATGCAAGATGATACTCGTTGGTTTCAATATCCAGAGGGCAGTCAGATTGGCAATGAATTTAATGAGATTTATCTTGATATCATGGCTCCAGGTGCACCAGGAAGTATCTGGACCACCGAGAGCAATGGCTTATACTCTCAAATGGGCAAGACTTCAGCCGCCACGCCACATGTTGCCGGTGTCGCTGCTTTAATGCGCTCTTTTACTCCTGAATTAAGCTGGCAGCAGGTAAGAGACATCTTGCATAACTCAGCTGAAAAAGTGGCGGGCATGAATGGAAAAAATTATACAGATCAATATGGCTACGGCCGCATCAACGCCTACCAGGCAATTCTCATGGCCTTAACCTATGCCAACAAGACCCCAAACATCTCGCCTACGATCTACAACAACCAGCGCATCTTAGCCCGAGGACAGAATAATC